>JARRPX010000027.1 GCA_037382465.1 Anaerolineales bacterium
CAACAATACCATGCGAATAAGGATTGCCGATTTCCCTGAGGCGCTCGTTTGTCACAACCTGACGCATGCGCATCTTGCTGTCGACGTGATCTTTTCGAGAGACTCGGTAACCGTGTGTCAAGAATTCGTGAAAACTTCGACGTATCTTAACATCAAGACAACACAACCCGGGTTCCACGCGGTACGTAATGGACAACGCCGCGAACAAACACATCTATCCATTGCGCTGCCGTAGAGAACCCAAAAAGTTGAGAAGGAGAACTCAAATGGCAACAAAAGTAATAGAACATTTTAAGACTCGCAACGATATCCCTATGGATACGCAGTTGCACATGATCGACGTACTCAACGCGCAGTTGGCGGATACCTTCGATATGTTCAGCCTGATCAAACAGGCGCATTGGAACGTCAAAGGATCCCAATTCATCGCCCTGCACAAGTTGTTCGACGAGATCGCCGAAGGCTTGCTGGGTTATGTGGACATGATTGCCGAGCGTGCTACGGCGCTGGGCGGGGTGGCCCTCGGTACCGTGCGCATGGCTGCAGAATCTACACGTCTGGAAGCCTATCCGACGGACATCTTCGACAGTATGGGCACGGTGGAATTGGTTGCAGACCGCATGGCCTCGCTGGCGAAGAGCACCCGTATGGCCGCCGATGACGCCGACGATATTCATGACATGGACACCAACGACATGCTCATCGAAATTTCGCGAGACCTCGATAAGTGGTTGTGGTTCCTGGAGGCCCACTTGCAGGGATAGTGTGAGTTTTTCGATACAATTCAAAAAATGCGGACCGACTGTCCGATGTTGGCTGTTTACCAACGAACATTATGATAGGAGGTCCGTATTCGTATTGCGGAAAAGTTGCCGATCCTGAGTAAATACGAGGAGGGTACCATGAGCCCGAAGAAGGGAACGAATAAGACTGCTAAAGGCCCCACCGAAAGCGGCAAGTCCAAGGGATTCACGGAAGAGGAACGAGCCGCCATGAAAGAGCGCGCCCGAGAAGTGAAGGTGGAAGCAACTCGCAGATCTGGTGCGAAGAAAGGCAAGGCGGACGGCGAATCTGACGTGCTGGAAAAAATCGCTGAAATGCCGGAACCGGATCGCACCATGGCCGAGCGGCTGCATGCCATCATTAAAGCCAGCACGCCAATTCTCTCGCCGAAAACCTGGTATGGCATGCCCGCGTATGCCAAGGACGACAAGGTCGTCTGCTTCTTTCAAAGCGCGCATAAGTTCAAGTCGAGATATGCGACATTCGGCTTCAGTGACAAGGCAAACCTGGACGAAGACGATATGTGGCCGACATCCTTCGCACTGAAGAAGCTGACCGACGCCGAAGAGGTAAGGATCATCGCACTCGTTAAGAAAGCGGTGAGTTGAACCACACCGAACGCATCAATGGATTACGCCCGAAATCTTGCGCATCTCCTGCAAACCTGACCCCAAACGACGCAAAGCGGCGTGCTAGTCGCCAAAATATCAGATGGCACTTACCCGCCTTGCTGCAGCGATCTGGGTTTGAAAGAAGATCTGGCGGGTAATTAATTTAGAGGCTGACCCTATCGATTCAAACGGATTGAAGCCGGAAGATGATTCGCATTTTTTAGAGTACAAACGAGAATCCGGTTCACTGTCTACATCAATTCTTCAATCGATTCTCGATGTTCCCTGTAATGATCGTACGTGTTGGCTGCGATTCCCACCAACAGCGGTTCTCCTGCTGGATCCCCTGGCAGACGCTCTTCGAGCATCGTTTCGAACGGCAATTCCCGTATACTACGTGTTGCCTGCTCGTGATAAGAATAAAAATCACTGCGGACGTCCTTCAACACCCGATCACGATTGCGTTCGTATATGATGGCGTTGAAACCATCCTCCTCCAGAGACTCGAATTCCTTCGGACTCAATCCGAAGGCCTCGTGGGCGGCCTCATGCTGCAGATAATTCAGACACATGAAACGTTCCCAAGCCGTGATATGGGCGAGGATGTCTTTCACGGACCAACCGCCGAATTTTGGTGTAAGCATCCGATCGGCTCCGATGCCGGATATCACGGCCTCCAGCAGCTTCCATTCCTCATCAATTCGTGCCAGCAGTTCCTCCTTATTCTGGGGTAGATTAGCTTCTTCGTGCACGTCGTCATTCATGATCTTTTCCTTTGTTGGAGTTGCCATAGAAATGGGTTTCGACCTACCATCCTGCGTCGGCCCCTTCGCCAACGCCTCCCGTGCCGTGTGCTTTCGATTCCAGATCGTGTTAGGATAATCGAGTTTCGCAGACTCCGGCTGAACATTCCTTTCTCGGATTGGCTGACGCACGTTGCAGAACATGCACGCTGCGTAATACCTCCACCGGAAAGCGCACGACCGATAATGCCGTCCGTACAAAACGCAGGGGGCTCTTTTGTTTTCGAATGCTTCCCAGGCTTTGCAATATGTGTTGTTGTTTTATCATCTTCCGCAACTCTTTTTGTCGTTCGGCGATCGAGTATTCCAACTGACTCAACGGTAACATCTTGCACCTCCTGCCCTTTTTGAAATTTGACCGGTATATTATAACCTGCTATAATTATTATAGTGGTTATAGAATAGCACAGATTACCTAACCTGTCAAGATGATTATGGTGGTTATTAGGAGTATCGAAAACTATGGCGAGCTTGAATCGAGAGAAGAATTGGGATTTCGACGCAGGATTGCTGCCGTTGGACTTCACCAACACGGCGGAATGGCACGCCCGATCCGATCCGATTGAAAATCTCAATTCATATGCTGACCTGGTAAGCTGGTCCTGGAAAGCCGGTTTGCTGACGGAAAAAGCGGCGCAGAGCTTGTTGGAAACAGCCGAGCGGCGGCCGCAAGACGCTCGTCGAGCGCTCGATCGAGTCATCGAACTCCGCGAGGCGCTCTACCGCATCTTCTCCCATAGCGCGGCAGGAACACAGATACCGAACGAAGATCTGGCCTCGTTCAACGCCGCCCTTGGCGAAGCGCTGCACCGGGTCAGACTGGACGCCTCACGTGATGGATTTTCGTGGGGCTGGTCCGACGATAACCAGAATCTTGAAGCCATGCTGTGGCCCATCTTGTGGAAATCCGCGGAACTGCTCACCTCGGAAGATCTGAAACGGGTGGGAGAATGCGCCGACGATCGCGGCTGCGGCTATCTTTTCTACGACAACAGCCGCAACCACAGCCGGCGCTGGTGCAGCATGGAAAGCTGCGGCAATCGAGCCAAAGTGCAGCGACATTACCAGCGTTCGAAAACGCAGGATGAAAACCTCGACGGGGGATGATCGACACGAAAGAGACTCACGCACCATCCTGACACAGCTTCGGATATGCGATATACTCACTCAGTGAGTAACCATGCCCAAAGCGCAAACGATCGCACATTCGCTGTCCCCGGAATACGTCGTGTTGGGTTTGTTGAAGCTGCAACCCAGTCATGGCTATGCCCTGCACCGACGCCTCGACGATGAGTTGAGCCACGTCTGGCGCGTGAGTCTCAGTCAGGTATACAACGTCCTCCACAGGCTGGAAAAACACGGACACATCAAACCATCGGATATCGATTCATCGATACAGCAAGCGGATCGAGTCCCCTACCGGATCACGAGGACGGGCGATCGGTATTTCGAATCATGGATGCGCACGCCTGTTGGGCCGAGCGTACGGGCGATTCGCATGGCTTTCATCACCAAACTATATTTCGCCCATCACCTCGGAGCACCCTCACTCGAAGATTTGATCAAGCGTCAACGTTCGGCGATCGAAACCCAACTCGAACAACTGGACACGAGGTTCAATGCGATCCCCAGAACACAAGTCATCAACCGTCTGGGCCTGCAGCTGCGCATCAAACAACTGCAATCGCTGGAGGCCTGGTTCGAAGAAACGATCAACAATATCCCGAACACCTTGGAGAGAGAAAAATGAAGCGCAAACACATCATCGCCGGCTTGATCATCCTACTCGCATTCGCTTTCGCCTCCTGCCAGAGCGAGCCCACCCCGACATTCCCAGCACAGACGCCAACGCAGGCAGAACCCGAATCGGAAGTGAACGTGCCGGAAGTCGAACCGATAACAGTTATAGATGCCCTCGGCCGAGAGGTGACATTCGCATCTCCGCCCGAGCGAATCGTCGTCGCCGGAAAAGCCACCACACTGGTTGTCAACTCGGTCTACCTTTTCCCTGAAGCTCAGAAACGGCTGGTGGCCTTCGAGAACCGCAGCCAGCGAGGCTTTGACTTCTATCCCATCATCCAACCGCATTTCGACGAATTCGAACTACTCGAGCGCAACGCGGGACCGGAGCAGATCGCTCCCCTGCGGCCGGATCTCGTCATCATGAAGAGCTACATGGCGGACAGCCTGGGTGTGGCGCTGGAAGAAATTAATATTCCCGTGATCTACGTGGACTTGGAGACACCCGAGCAGTTCGAACGCGATACCGCCATCATTGGAAACGCTTTGGGAGATCCAGTCCGGACAGAAGAGATCATCGATTTTTACAACGCTCGACTCGAGATGATCGCAACAAAGGTCGAGAGCATACCGGAAGCCGATCGGCCTGAAGTCTTACTCATGCAGTACAGCGACGAAGAAGGAGAAATCGCCTTCGAAGTGCCCTCCGTTGACTGGATACAGACCGAACTCGTAACACTCGCCGGCGGCATCCCGGTTTGGACCGATGCTGCGGAAGCCGGCGGCTGGACGGTCGTCGGATTCGAACAAATTGCGGTCTGGAATCCCGAAAAGATTTTCGTCATCAATTACGCCGAGAATCCGGCTGCGGCGGTCGAAAGTCTGAAGCAGAATCCCAACTGGATGGCGTTGGACGCCGTCCAGCAAGGTGAAATCTACGGCTTCCCGGGGGATTTCTGGAGCTGGGATCAACCCGATCCACGCTGGATCATGGGATTGACCTGGATGGCCACGAAAATGCATCCCGAGCTCACGACGGACATTGATATGCGTCAGGAGGTCATGGATTTCTACACGCAGATGTACGGTCTGGCCCCCGGAGTCATCGAGGCGGAAATCCTGCCCCTGATCCAACCCGAGCTCGATTGAGTGTTTGGGAGCAGGTGATGCGCGTCGATCGGCGAAGGCTGTTGTTCATCACCCTCGGTGTGGCGCTGCTCGCCAGTTTTTTCTTGTCGGCGTTCGTCGGGCGCTATCCGCGGCCGTTCTGGATGCCCTTGCGGTTGTTCCGCGAAGATGCACTGGCGCGCCAGCTCGTGCTCGCGCTGCGGCTCCCACGATTGTGCCTGGGCTTGCTGCTCGGAATCACGCTTTCGGCGACGGGTGCGGTAATGCAGATGATCTTCCGCAACCCGCTTGTCGAACCCGGTTTCCTCGGCGTTTCGCAGGGAGCCACATTCGGTGCAGCGCTCAGCATCCTGTGGATCGGATCGTCCTGGAGCATGTACGGCATGGCCATCTTTTTCGCCATGGCAGGTCTCTTCGCCTCGTACTTCTTCGCCAGGCGCATGCGCTTCGGCGGCTGGGTGCTGCGGCTCGTGCTGGCCGGAATCGTCGTCTCGGCCTTGTTTTCCGCCGGCACAGGAATCTTGAAAACCATGGCCGATCCACTGACCCAGCTTCCCGAAATTACCTTCTGGCTGTTGGGCGGTTTATGGTCGGTGACCTGGCAGGACGTGCTTCATGTCCTGCCATTCGCCATTCCCGGGATGACCCTGGTGTACTTGCTGCGCTGGCGATTGAATCTGCTTTCCCTCGACGATGAAACGGCATGGTCGCTGGGCGCGGCTCCGGCGCGCGAGCGCAGTCTGCTGCTTTTCGGCGGGGTCGTCGCTACGGCATCCCTGACCGCCGTGGCGGGAATCGTGGGTTGGATCGGGCTCATCATTCCCCATCTCTCCCGCCGTCTGTTTGGTGCCGATTCGCGCTACAACCTGCCGGGCGCCATGCTGCTCGGGGGAATCTTCACCATATTTTGCGACGACATCGCCCGCAGCCTGATGGCGGGAGAAATACCCCTGGGCATCCTGACTTCGTTGATCGGCGCAGCCACGTTCATTGCCCTGATGATTACGATCAAACGGAAACAACGCACATGAACGACACCGCGCTGCTGCAGATCGAAGACCTTTTCTTCCGCTACGATTCGAGTCAAGCGTGGATCTTCGAGCATCTATCCGCAGCGATCCCCGGAGGAGAGATTACGGCCATCCTCGGCCCCAATGGCGTGGGGAAAACCACGCTGCTCCACATTCTCATCGGGCTGTTACCCGTTCAAAAAGGCTCGGTACGGCTCGCAGGCCGATCGTTGGAGAGTTACACTCGCGCGGAAATGAGCCATCTCATCGGTCTCGTGCCGCAGTTGGAACGGATTCCATTTTCTTTCACCGTCAGCGAATACGTCGCCATGGGCCGGGCGCCTCACATCGGTCTTCTGGGGACGCCTTCCGAAGAAGATCAAATGCGCGTCGATCGAGTCCTCGAAATTCTCGATCTTCAAACTCTGGAGCAGCGTTCGGTGCAAGAGCTCAGCGGGGGCGAAGCGCAATTGGTGCGTATTGCCCGCGCCATGGTTCAGGAACCCCGAATCTTGTTACTCGACGAACCCACTGCCCATCTGGATCTGGGCAACAAACACCGCGTGCTCGAAGTGCTGCAATCCCTGCTCGGTGACCGCACCACCGTGATTTTCACCACCCACGATCCCGACGCGGCGTTCGCCATCGCCGGAGAGGCGCTGCTGATGCACGGATCCTCGGCGCTGGCGTTCGGACCCGTAGGCCGTGTGCTCGACGGCGATAATCTTTCCCTCGCCTACGGACTTCCCATCGAGGTACGACGGGTAGACGGCCGTTTCATCGTCATGCGCAAGGATGAAGCCTCTTGAAACGCCGCGGCGAGATCACCCTCATCAGTGGAAGCGTGGGTTCGGGGAAAACCACGTTCTGCACACACGTGATCGACGCAATCCGGAATTCAACCAACCCAGCATGGCAAATCAGGGGAATCCTCGCTCCGGCTGTGCTTGAAGGCGATACAAAGACCGGCATCGATGCGCTCGATCTCGCCACGGGGGAACGGCGGCGGTTGGCGCAGCGGCGTTCGGATTCAGCTTCGGGGATCATGACGAAGGAATGGTCGTTGGATCGGGACACGATCGATTGGTGCAACCATGTGCTGCGCGCGGCCGTTCCCTGCGACATGCTCGTCGTGGACGAACTCGGCCCGCTGGAATTCGAGCGGGATGGAGGGTTTCAGGAAGGTTTGACCGCCCTGGATTCGGGCCGCTTCCAGGCCGCACTGGTGGTCGTCAGAATGGAACTGCTGCACTATGCCGAGGCGCGTTGGCCGGATGCAGCAGCATATTCGATCCGGAATCGGGATCACGCGCTTGCAAGCGCAGTGCAATTCGCAGCTGGAATCCAACGCTAAGACTGCCCATCATTCTTCCGGATCGATACATTTCACGGCCTTTTTTTATATCAAGTTGAAGTGTTTGAGGACCCGCAGCGCCCGCAGCGTGTTCCAGCGGCTGGGCTGCCCGGGCTTTTCCATTTCGAAGTGCAGCGCTCCGGTGTAGTTCGCCTGCAACGGCCAACGTCCGTCGGCGCGCCTTTTTTTCAACAGCACCTCACAAGCCGGGCGCATGCGCTCGTCCCAAGCGACGCCGGCGTCTTGAAAATAATCGAGAGCGCGCAAGATGTTGTAATGCCAGCGCGCCGGGAAACGCAGCATCAGGAAATCCTTGTTGATGATCTCGCCCGTGTGATCGGACATGTAGAGCTGGTGCAGGAGTATGAACTCGCGCGAGGTCCCGGCCGCGGCTTCTAAATCGTCAAGCCGATAAGAATATCCCTGGCGCGCATATTCCCGGATGCCTTCCAGCACGCAGATCGTCGAGTGCAGCGAGCTGTGTCTCGCACCCGGACGAATTCTCTCGCAGTTAAAGCCACCGTCTTCCATGCGCTCATCGATTATGTAATCCACGATAGACTTTAGGCGGCCCTCGTCCGTGCCAAAATAACAGGCATAGCTGAGGAACATGCCGTTGACGCACACGTCGCTCACTTCGATCGTCTTGGCGGGATTGATCCCGCCGTCTGCGGATTTGCGCGTATCGAGGATGAGATCGATGCTGCGCCGTACCCGTTCGTTCTCCGGGGGGATTTGCAGCGTTTTCAGATCGAGAAGCGTGTAATGTGAGCTGGTCCACTTCGGCTGGTAGAAGCCGCGTCCCCAATAGCCATCTGGATGCCGCTTCTCGAGGAACGCAGCCCCCCAACCTTCTCGATCGATACGCGCCTGGATGTCCGGGCGTAATTCGTCCAGCAGGTCTCGTTGGACTTGAAATTGAATCGATACGTCCCCTTCCAACAGCCAAGAGATCATTTCTTCATCCACGATCAGACTCCAAGTTGCCCTTCAAGTCCTCGATGATCTTCTGCCCCATCTCAGCCACGAGAACGAGCGCGGTAAAAGATCGACGGGAGGCATAGTGTAGATATTACTGGAACCGCCGCTCCATTGGAAAGACCTATTTCGATATGCGGTTCTGCCCGGACAAGCCCCGTTTAAATGTTAATTCTATATCAGAAACGTACGATCGCTGGGATATTTCCATGTTAAAGCTGATAAAATGGGAAGTGAAAATTGCCGCCTGGTGATGTTCTCTCTGTGATCTCGAAAGGTGGGCTGCAGTGAGAGAATGGAACCACGCTCGTAGAACCCAGCATCTCAGTTCGATAGGTCAATGTGTTTCGACGACAGCGATCTAAACAGATTAACAGAATATGGAGTTTTATGATGAAAAAGGTACCCTATTATCCGATCTTCACGCTGCTGGCGACCGCCCTCACCCTGACGGTGAACGGATTGGCCAATATCCTGCCGATCAACGGCCAAACCACGGGCGAAATCTCGGACCGCTTTGCGATCTACTTCGTCCCGGAGGGATATGTGTTCTCCATCTGGGGACTGATCTACCTTGGATTGATCGCCTTTGCTGTCTACCAGATCCTGCCCGCCCAGCGGGACAATTCCTTGCTGAAAGAAATCGCGCCGGCGTACTGGCTTGGCAGCCTCGCCAACGCCGCCTGGATATTCCTATGGCACTACGAATTCTTCCCACTCACGCTGGTCGCCATGCTCGTCCTTCTGGCGACTCTGCTGTTTATCTACGTTCGAATTTCGAAAGCCCGGCCAGGGCTCGATCGTAATCAAAGATGGTTCGTGCAGCTTCCCTTCAGCATTTACCTGGGATGGATATCCGTGGCTACGATCGCCAACGTGTCCCAGGTGCTTTTCTTCGCAGGATGGAACGGATGGGGAATCTCCGCGACTGCCTGGACGGTTATCATGCTCGCCGTGGCGACGTTCCTCGGATCGATGATGCAGTGGCGTGAAAAGGACGACGCCTATGCCCTCGTACTGATCTGGGCTTTCGTCGGCATCGCCAGCAAACACGCCAGTACAAGCGGTGTGGCCTATCCAGCCTGGACGGCCGTTGCAATCCTGGCACTCGGCCTACTCAGCGGAGTCCTCCGTAAACGAAGCAGAATTCCACAAGGGGCGTAAGATGGGCGTCAAGATCGTTACCGACTCGACCTGCGACCTGCCTCCAAGCATCATCCAGCAATTGGATATTACGGTCGTTCCGTTGTACATCAACATCGGCGACCAGGGATACCTGGATGGTGTCGACATCACGCGTACAGACTTCTATACAAATCTACCGGATTACGATATCCACCCCACAACGGCTACGCCGGGCATGAAAAGCTTCACCCAGGCGTACCGGCGGCTTGCCCATTCGGGCGCATCAGAAATCCTCTCCATTCACATTTCCGAGAGTCTGAGCGCCACGGTGGGAGTCGCCCGCAAGGCCGCACAGCGGTTCAAGGAAGTCCCAGTCACGGTGCACGACTCCCACCAGCTGAGTCTGGGAACGGGATTTCAAGTCGAGCTCGCCGGACGCATGGCCGCTGACGGTAAAACGATCGAGCAAATCCTGGCCGCGCTCGCACAGATCATCCCGCGCAGCTTCGTGGCCGCGAGGTTGGACACGCTCGATTTCCTGCGTCGCAGCGGTCGCATGAACCGCTTCATGAGCGGATTGGGCAGCCTGCTGCAGTTGAAACCCATTCTCACCATGAAACTGGGACAACCCGGTTCGGAACGCGTGCGCACGAAGGCGAGAGCAGAAGCTCGTTTGATTCAAATGCTGGAAGAGAGTCAGCCGATCGAACGCTTTGCACTGGTCCACACCAATGCAGCACACGAGGCGGAGATGTTCCGTGCGGAAATCAGTCACCTGATTCCGCAGGGTGAAGTGATCTCGATGGACATAACGCCTGTTATCGGCGCTCACATCGGACCGGACGCCGTGGGGTTTGCCATCATCTCGAAGACGGTGATATGAATCCGAGAAAGGGATTTTCGATCATGAAACAAGAACAACAGCGTGCACTGATCGCCATACCGGTTATTTTAATCATCGGCGCCGGCATTGCCCTCGCCGGCAGCCAGGGAGGATACACTGTAGGGAAGGTGCCCGTGTTTGTCACGTGTGTGGCACTGGCATTCATCATTCAATGGATCGCCTTCGTCCCGGCACACCGCTTGCAGACCGAAAAGTTTTTCGACCTCGCCGGCAGCATCAGCTACATCAGCGTCGTCCTGCTGGCTTTACTGCTCATTCCCACGGTCGACGGCCGCGCCTGGCTGCTGGCCGGCATGGTCATCGTTTGGGCGGTTCGCCTGGGTGCCTTTTTGTTTCGACGCATCCTGGCCGCCGGCGAGGACCGCAGATTCCGGGAGATCAAGACGTCCTTCGCCCGCTTTTTACTCACCTGGACCTTGCAAGGCCTCTGGGTCACGCTTTCGCTCGCCGCCGCGTTGGCGGCGATGACATCCGAATATCGAGCCGAACTCGGCGGCATCGCCGTTCTGGGCTTCCTGGTATGGCTTGCGGGTCTCAGCATCGAAGCGATTGCGGATTGGCAGAAGAGTAAATTCCGGGAGAATCCCCAAAACGCGGGTAAATTTATCCGATCAGGTTTGTGGGCCTGGTCACGCCATCCCAATTACTTCGGCGAGATCGTGCTCTGGATCGGTGTGGCCATTGTCGCCCTGCCGGTGCTGCGCGGCTGGCAGTGGCTTACGATGATCTCCCCCATTTTCATCTTCATCTTACTCACGCGTATCAGCGGCGTGCCGATGCTGGAAACTCGCGCCGATCAAAAATGGGGAGGGCAAGCGGACTACGAATATTACAAAGCCAACACACCGATCTTGATTCCGCTGCCGCCGAAGAAACCGCCATCGGCAAGCTAATCAAATTTGGATTTGACCACCGCATCGTGGAAATCAGCGCTCTCGGCCTGACGGCTCGCGGCGCGCATGCATCGGACGATGAAGCATTCGAAGAAAAGGAGAATATCAAAATGCTGCCGATTCTCAAGACGATATCCGCAATCGCAACGATCGTCACTGGAGCGGTCTCGCTCTTCTGGCCGCTGAAAGTGCTTGGTTTTACGGGATTGGACGTAAATGGCGGACGCGGAGTCACAGAAATTCGAACGATTCTCGGCGCGCTGTTCATCGGATTGGGCGCCGCTGTGCTCTACTTCAACACGCAGCAGGCGTATCAGGTGCTCGGTATTACCTATCTAACCATGGCCGTCGTCCGTGGCATGGCGATGTTCATTGATGATGCGATCGTTTCTTCGAATCTGATTAGCTTCCTCGCCGAACTCGTCTTGGGAATCATCCTGGTTGTGTAAAGGAGCGAATACGCATGCGATTTGCTAAGCTGCTCTCCATCTGCGGAATGATCGTCATGACGATAGCCCTGGTCAACGGCTTTACAAGCGGAAATTTCGCAGCGGACGGCAGACAACTGCTGCACAACCCCTGGGGCGTTGTGTCCATAGTTGACCTGTACACCGGATTTGCGTTGTTTTCGGCGTGGGTCGTGTTCCGAGAGAAATCCATAGCGCGTGCCCTCGTCTGGGTAGCGTTGATGGTCGTGCTTGGATTTCTCACCGCAAGTGTATACGTCTTCTTCGCGCTGCAAGCCAGCAACGGTGATTGGCAGCGTTTCTGGATGGGATGGCGAGCCGATGGATAGGCGCAGGGAATTGGTCGAGGAACTCCGCGTGGTGTTTGCCGGGAGAGGCGCCGGATTATTTGATTCCATTTTCCCTTTGTTGGTCTTTCTGATCGCCAACGCATTGTGGGGACTGAATCTCGCAGTGTGGGGATCCATCGGAGCAGCGGGCATCATCTCAGTCATTCGCCTCCTGCGTCGAGAGCCACTGCGCTTCGCCCTGGCAGGTCTCGGCGGTGTGGCCGTCGCGGCGCTGTTCGTCAAAATCAGCGGCTCTGAGGCGGGTTTTTTCTTCCCGGGCTTTATCTCCGGCGCCGTCACCGTCCTGCTCTGCATCGTCAGTGTGGCGCTGCGACGTCCGCTCGTCGCCTGGACCAGCTTTGTGGTCCGGCGTTGGCCCTTGGACTGGTATTGGCATCCACGAGTCCTGCCGGCCTATAACGAGGTCACGCTGATTTGGGCCGGAGTCTTTGCCGCCCGCCTGGGTTTCGAATTCTGGCTTTACCAGCGAGGTTCACTCGATGCATTGGGCGTTTTGAAAATCATCCTGGGTTGGCCATTGATTGTCATCTTGCTGATCGGCACGTATCTATACGGCTTGATGCGCCTGAGTAAGCTGCAGGGACCAAGCGTCGAGGAGTTCATAGCAGGCAAACCACCGCCCTGGGAAGGACAGCAGCGAGGGTTCTGATAATTACCACGCAGATCGACCACTGCAACGTCATCGATTATTGAAAAAAGACCTCTTTCGATATTGCAAAGAGGTCTTTTTATATTTTGCCTGTACTATATTTCGATACTCAGTCTCTTCAGCGAGATCGAATGAATCTTCAATCCGCAGCCGTTATGGCTGCGTAACGGTTCCGTCAGCGGCCCATGAATAGGTGTATTCCGTGGGCAGAGATCTCAGGTAGGAACAAAAATCACAGTCCGCGTCGGCTGCCGTGATGACAGCCGCAACTGCTCTCGGTGTGATGGTCGTAATCGTTGGATAATTCGTCGCCAGGTAGATGTCGACGGCAGTCTGGACCTGGTCCAGCTCGGCGGCTTTGGTGTTGGCGGTCGCCGACGTGCTCAAACCGTTCAGCGCCAGGGTCACGATGCCGAACAAAACGCCCATGATGGCGATAGTCACCAGCAGTTCGACAAGTGTAAAACCCTCTTCGTTTCGCTGTAATCGTTTCAACATTGGAACACCTCCACGTAAATTCTTTAATTTCGTAATGATTCAACGAGCAAAAATCAACCCGCACTTATACCAAGAATTCAAAACAAATGTCCCTCCTTTTTACCGTTCACACAAGAGTAGTATTGCACACAACCGTAAAACTCACGCTTACAAGATCCTTTCAAAACCAAATCATTCACCGTCCTCAACAACGCCGTTCATGCAGTGAAGCGGCTTCATTTCAACCTTGCTCGATCAAAGCGCGCAGTCCTTGCTCGTCGTGGGCAGCGGCGCAGGCATCATCCAAAGCTATTGCCTGCCGCCGATACAAATCCTTGAGCGCCTGTTCGAGAGTCTGCATCCCTTCCTGCACGCCAGTTTGCAGCACACTGTTCATCTGGTGCGTCCTGCCCTCGCGGATCAGGTTGCGAATCGCCGCGTTGGCCAGCATCACTTCCACGGCCGCCACGCGTCCTTCCGCATCCAGGCGGGGTATCAAGGTTTGCGAAAGAATCGCTTCCAGCGTCAAGGAAAGCTGCATACGGATCTGTGCTTGTTGATGCGGTGGAAAGGAATCGATGATTCGATCGATGGTCGAAGGTGCACTGCGGGTATGCAGCGTCGAAAGAACCAGGTGCCCGGTTTCGGCGGCGGTGAGACACGCCGCCATGGTCTCCGGATCGCGCATTTCCCCCACCAAAATCACATCCACGTCCTGGCGCAAGGCGGCACGCAGCGCGGTAGCGAAGGACTGCGTATCTTTGCCAATTTCCCGCTGTGTGATTACGCAGCGTTTGTCCCGATAGATGAATTCAATCGGATCCTCGATCGCCACGATGAGACGCGCCTCGTGCTGGTTGAGATGTTCGATCATGGCGGCCAGAGTGGTCGACTTCCCACTGCCCGTAGGACCGGTGACGAGGATCAGCCCGCGGGGTTTGAGGGCCAGGGTTTTGCATATCCCGGGAAGTTCCAATTCGTCGATGGTCGGCACCACAACGGCGATACGGCGGAACGCCAGGCTGATACTGCCGCGCTGCAAGCTGGCGTTGACCCTGTAACGTGCCGTATCGGTCAGCGTGTAGGAGAAATCCAGGTCCTTGTTTGCGGCGAAACGCTGCCGGGTGCCGTTGTCGCTGATCTGTTCGAAAGCTTGAATGGTTGCATCCTCCGTAAGAGGCTCCTGATCGGACGCCGGAACGAGTTTCCCGTGCACGCGATAGATAGGCGGCGATCCGGCACGCAGATGGAGATCGGAGGCTCCAATCTCGGCTGTGAAGTTCAGCAATGCCTTGATATCCATCACAATCCTACCTTGACCACCAACGAACGATCTGCTCGCCATAAAACAGGGTCGTCAATGCCCCGAGCGCCAGGAAAGGCGCAAATGCAATCGGATCACGCCGTCCAATCCGGCCCGCCATCAACAAGACTCCGGAAATCAAGCCGCCCAGGACGAACGACAAGAAAAGAGCTAAAATCACGTATGGAAAACCCACAACCAGTCCGATGAAACCCATCAACTTGACGTCCCCCATGCCCATCCCGGTTGGGTAGATAATCGCCAGCAGGAACAACAATCCGGAGCCGAGCAAACCACCGAGCAGGCGTTCGCCGAGCGTCGGCTCCGGGTAGATCAGTGCGAAGATCAAAGCAAAGCCGATCGCCGGATAGACAACGCGGTTGAATATCTTCTGATGTTCCAGATCGATGACCAGAATGACGATCAGAATGGCGCTGCAGCAGGCGACGAAGCCTGCATAGGTACTCGAGGGAAAACGCAGCCAGATCAGGCCAAAGAGCACACCCGTCCCCAATTCAACCCAGAGACAGCGCGGCGGAATCTGCGCTTTGCAATAACGGCATCGTCCTCGGCGCAGCAGAAAGCTGACGACGGGAATCAAATCAAGCGCTTTCAAGCGCCGCCCACACGTATCACACTTCGAAGGCGGCGAGATGATCGACCCACCGTTTGGCAAGCGGTCGATACAGACGTTCAAGAAACTGCCGACCGCAATTCCCAGCAAGGCGAATAAAAGCGTGGACATCGGCCTCACACCTTTTTCAACGCCAGGCCCAGATTGGCGGCGTAAGTCGCCACAGGAAATTCCTGAGGCAGGCGCATCGGCGGCTGCGGAAGTTGAATCGGAAAGGACACTTTCGATTTCAACAATTCGATCATTTTCGGATCATCGAACGGAGCTCCCGTAACGAATACTGGTGTGCGTGGGTCCAGCGGGCGGTCCCGGTTGCTGTCGTTGTGAAACTGGACCGTGCGGGTCAGTTCCAGCGAGAGTCGGTCGATGGCCGCGGCCGGGTTGGGTTTCCCATCGCCTTGCGGCATGCTGCGCACGATCATCGGCACGCCCCCGACGACGATGATCACGCCGATGCCTTGCTCTTCGAGATTGACGATGACCGCGTTGCTTTGATCGACCGCACGGATGAGCGCCAGCGGCTTCAAATCCATGACTCCGGGTTTGATCTTCGCAGCCCGCAGCGTCTCCACCTGACGATCGATCACCAGTCGCGGCACGGCCAGGGCATACACCAGAATCTGGTCTCCCTCCTGCCGGACGACATCCCACGAAAGATACGTCTCATCGAGCGGCAGCGGCATCTCCTGTTTGGCCTTGCGCCGAATCGCATCGTCCAGCAGATCGGGGTTGATCTCCGGTAAGGCAAGCAGCCGGGAAACAGACCGGTGCCCGGTGACGCTGGTCACGACCCTGCGTCTGGAAGCTTTGTGCACGCTGAGGAAGCGCGCCAGCCCCGCACCCATACGCTCGCTCTCCTGGATCACTCCCTGATTCATCAATTCCGGAGAGACGGAGACCGTCGACCAACGCAAGGGGCGCTTCCCGCGAACGACGAGCAATCGAATATCACGTCCGTCGAAATCCAACGTAACGATCTTCCTACCCAGCAAGAGATTCCTCCTTGCACTCGATGACGAGCGCACAGCTCAGCGAACGGAACGAGAACATCATTCGACATCCAACGGTGAAATACTGGCGATGCGGACGTCGAAACTGCAGGCTTCGAGGTCGGGTTCGATGTTGATGTTGTTCAGCGCCAGGGTCTCCAATCCCTCGCTTTCCAGGCTCGCCAAATACGCCAGACATTGTTCCAGATCTGCAGAAGCCGCGACACTGTAGCTGGTCACTTCAAGCGAACCGAAAATCGTGGATTGGACTTCTGCGCCCAGGCTGTGAACGCTCATTACGACCGCGTCGTTCGCAGTTGCCAGCGTAAAGCCCCGGCGATACAAATCGAAAGACGTTTCGAAGTCGGGGAAGGTCTCTTCGAGCGATGCCAGGGAACTTTGTGCTGCAATCAATTCATCTTGGATGCCCTGCAGACCTTCTCTGTCAGCCTCCTGTAGAAGCTGCACGCTCGATTCGAGTTCCTGGACCTGCTGTATCAATTGCTGCGTCAGTCGTTCTTTTTGGAATTTGCCCCCCAAGAAGAGCAGATTCACACCGGCAAACACAATTGTAAAACCCAGCATGACCCAGGCAGGATTTCCCTTAATCCAATTCCAGATTTTTTTCGCCATATCAACCCGCTCCCTGCATGCTGCGTCGCCGTTCCCGTTTGCGGCCGATGCCGCTGTTGCGGTAAAAACGTCCTATCGCATTGAAGAACACACATACCGCCATCATGGAAGCTCCTCGTCGTCTGCGACTCCAATATCGAGCATGATCTCGAATTCATACGCCGGCATCGACACGGTCGTGACGGCTTCTCCACTTTCGGTTTCTTCAGGAAGCTGCTGGACCATGTATTCGATACGTCCTTCGATGAAGAGCCCAGTGTCCATCAGGTCATCCATCAGATTCGGTGGAAGACGGCGATTCTCTGCCAACCCCACTAATCGAACTTCGTTGTCCAACTGACCGATACTGACGAGGTCTATTCCCTGAGGGATCGTCTCTACGATGGATTGCAGAATCTCACTCCAGGCAACTTCCTGGATCACCGCGTTTTCTGCCATCGTTTCGATTTCCAGGCTCTGATCTTTTACTTCCTCGATCTGCGCTATAAGTTCGTCTTTCTCCGCCACGAGTGGCTCGTACGCATCGAGCTTAATTTGGACCCCGGCGAGTGTCAATTCCTGACGCTTCAGGGCAACATCGGCTCGACGAAAGACAACGTAGCTGGGATAGATCAGACCGGCAAAAGCCAACATCATTAACCAGAGCCGCAATGTGCGTAATGAGAGCCTGCGGCGGCGATAGCGCGGCGGAAGAATGTTCAGATCCAGAATGTTTACCTGTCTGTCCGCTTTCCTTTTTGCTGCATCCATAACCGGATTTCCGCTCCTCTCAATTAATATCCCACGACAGAACGGTAACGTTCGATCCTGCAATCTCGATCAAACTGGTGATGGTCATATCACCCGTCTGGGCAACGATCTCGTATTGAGAGCCGCCTGCTTCGTAGCGGCCGAAATGGGGTTGATTATTGCCTCTCAATGCGTAGAAAACGCTGCTGCCCGTATAAACCAGCGCTGCCCCTTCATCGATCGTCGCCGGGACTGCGGGTTGAGTCGACCAACTGCCGCTGGAAATGTCGTAGCGCCAGAAGTCCGTTGCGCTGTTGCCGCGCAATGCGTAGACAGAACCGTTTTGATCGTAGGCCAACGATCCCCCGTCGCGCACCCGATCCGGCGCATTTGTCTCGGAATACCATCGGTTGGCGGATATACTGTAGCGCCAGAAGTCCGTCGAATTGCGGCCCCGGAAGGCGTACAAGTCGTCGCCGCCGGCGTAGGTGAGCGAGCCGCCCTCGCGCACACGGTCGGGTGCGTTGCGCATACTGTACCAGCGATCGCGAGAGATGCTGTAGCGATAGAAACTGCGCTGATTGTTCCCACGCAAGGCATAAATGTCGTCGCCGCCGGGATACGCCAATGCGCCGCCGGAATCGATGCGAGCCGGTGCGCGCTGCATGGTCTGCCACGTATCCGTTGAGATTCGATAGCGATAAAAATCACGCTGGTTGTTGCCGCGCAGCGCGTAAATATAATCCCCGGCCGTACAGACGAGCGACCCACCGGCACCTATCGTTCCCGGGGTATTGGCCAGATACGTCCAGCTGTCCCCTGAAATGCTGTATCGCCAGAAGTCTCGCGAATTGTTACCGCGTAAGGCGTAGATGGTATCAGCGCCGGCGTAACAAAGCGCGCCACCTGCGCGCACAGCATCCGGCGCGTTCGCCATGACCGTCCAGCCGCCGCTGGCAATCGTTTCGGCGCTGATGTCGACCAGCAGTTGGTTGACCGCAATCGCAGGAAGCGCCACCGGGCTTCCCGGGCTGGCATCGACCGACGAGCGGTAGGCCGAATCGTGCAGCAGCTTCCAGATGGCGAATTCGACCCCCGCATCCGCAGCATACTGCTCGCGTTGGTCGCCCCCCAAGTCGAGACCGGCGATGAGGCTGGTGCTCACGTTGGAGAGGAAGGGTCCCATGAGGATCGCGCCGATGGCGAGCACCCACAACGCAGCCGGCAGCGTTTTTCCGGCTTCCGCAGTATGGAGTCGTCGAAATCCGTTTGCGATTCTGACGAACAGGGACGTCTTCATTACAACCATCGAGTCAAATTTCTCCATCCGCCGGTGCAGCATCAATGCACACGCATGGCCAGATCTAATGACTTCGTTTCTGAAACGGCGCCGTCGTCGCTGGTCGCTGTGATCGACACGTGGATCAGATTTCCGATAACAGAAAAGACGATGTCGCCTTGATCTTCGATACGCCTGGCGACGACGAGAGTCGATTGAACGACACCACCGAGCAATTGCTCTCGCACGAGCGTCTTGTTCGCAGGATCGTAGGAATAACGATATTCCACGCTGGGGTCGCCCGTGGTCAGCGTGCCGTATACCAATCCGCTGCCGCCCGTGGCAGTTTGTGCTTCGCTTACGTCGCGGCCGAGCCAGACGGATGCATTCTGCAGACTTTGCAGCACGCTCAGGCGAGCGTTCCCGTTCGAAGTCACGACGAAGAATTGGAACACGGCGGTGCCGATCAAACCGGCCACAGAGGCCGTGATGAACATGGAGACCATCAGCTCCGGAATCGTGGCGCCGCGATCGCTCTGTCCCAATCGCCGTACGCGGCCCTTGCACACCCGCAGGTGCTCCAACACGACAGCCAACACTTCCATCAACGATCCACCTTGTAACAGGTCAAATCGAGAATCAGTCCCTCACTTCCCGATATCGAGACGGTGATCTTCTGCATTCCATCGTCCCACAGCGAACTGATGAACGTCTCACTGGAGGCCTGCCAGTATTCGATACTGACTGCAACCGTGTAGCCCGGTTCCGGCGCAACCGGGGGATACGGCGAGGAAATCGGATCGGCGCTGTACGGCGAGTCCTGGATCAATTCGAGCTGGGAGCGGGCGAGCACCTCCGCGCTCACCCGGCTGTGTTTGGCCTTCACGCCGGCCGTGCCGGTGTAGATCGAAGTGAGCAGGATCCCCACCGACAAAGCCAGAACGGCCAATGCGATCAGCTCTTCCACCAACGCCTGGCCGCGCTCGTCGCGATGCAGCGCTCCACGAGAAGCCGCGCGCATCATTTGATCGCCCCCAATAGTTGATACATGGGCATGATCACCGACACGGCCACGAATCCGACGACCAGTCCGACGAAAACGGTCATCGCCGGCTCCAACAAAGAAGTCATCGTCTTGATCGATCTGTCCGCTTCGTCTTCGTAAAAGTCGGCCAGCGTCTCCAGATGACTGTCCATCGTTCCGGTTTCTTCTCCGATACGCAGCATGAAGGAAACCATCTGGGGGAAATAGGGGATACGCGAAAACGGCTCCGACACCGTCCTTCCTTGGAGTGTTTCCTGGCGCACGTTCTCCAGGGCTGCGGAGATGACGACATTACCCACGGTCTGTCGGGTCAGCTCGATGACGTCGGGCAAGGGCAATCCGGCCTGCAGCAGCGTGGCCATCGTACGGCTGATCCGCGATACCGTTCCCTGAACGAGGATGCGGCCCAGAATCGGCAGCCTGAGCAAAACTGCATCCCGGCGCCGGCGCCCTTCTTCCGTCGAAACGTACCAGGTGAGGAAGACGGCGATCACCGAAGCGCCGACGAACAGATAAACGTTGTAGGCCGTGAATGCGTTGACCAGCGCCAGGAGCAATTTCGTCGTCCAGGGTAAATCCGCGCCGAATTCCTCGAACAACCCCATCAGGGGCGGCAGGGTGACGTTGATGATGATGATCGCCACGACGACCGCCAGCATCAGAATGCCGACGGGATACGCCATGGCACCGCGGATTTTCGAAGCCGTAGCTTGCGCCTTCTCCATGTAGGCGGCGAGCTGCCGCAGGATGACGCCGAAATTCCCCGTCCGTTGACCGACCTCGACCATGCGGCAGTAGATGTTGTCGAAGGCCAGGGGGTGTTTCTCCATGGCAGCGGACAGCGAGCTGCCCATGCGAACGTCTTCCTCGATTTCGTGAATGGACTCACTCAGCGATTTGTTCGTCACGTGTTCGCCAAGAAGCCGCAGGGCGGACATCAATGCCACGCCCGCATCGACCAGGGTTGCCAGTTGGCGTGAGAATAGAATCACGTCGCGCTTCTTGGGACCGAAAAGAGAAGGAAACCAGCGGCTGAGATCGAAGCGCTTGCGCACCTCCTGCAAGTCGGCGATGGTCAGGTTTCGTTCGAAGAGTATGCGTTCCGCAGCATCTTCCTTCTCGACGTCGAGAATTCCTTCGAGCTGTTTACCCTGCGGTGTATAGGCCAGGTATTTGTAAGGCATTGCGCTATCCTTCAGCTTCCAACCGGTCGAGTCTCATCCACGGATCATCCCAACGTATAAACATTCTTCATGACCTCACTCGGAGTGGTCACACCCTGTTTGACCTTCAGCATCCCGTCGCGCCGCATGGGGATCATCCCGCGCTGCGTCGCTTCGGCCTTCATTTCAGAGGCGCTCGCTGAACGCAGCAGCAGTTCGCGAATCGAATCGCCCACCGTCAGAACTTCGAAAACGCCGGTTCGGCCCAGATAACCCGTCTGGCCGCAAAAATTACAGCCCTCTCCCACGTAGCAACTCACCAGTTCTTGTCCCATCGCCTCGCGGTATGCAGCTCGCTCTTGAAGCGTGGGTTCTTTTTCAATGCGGCAGTGCGGACAGATCTGCCGCACGAGACGCTGCGCCACGATTCCCACCACACTCGATACCAACAGATAACGTTCGACGCCGAGATCGGCCAATCGGATTAAAGCGCCCGGGGCATCGTTGGCGTGAATCGAGGAGAGCACCATGTGACCCGTCAACGCGGCTTGCACCGCCGTGTTCGCCGTCTCGCTGTCACGTATTTCACCTACCATGATCACGTCGGGGTCCAGGCGCATGATGCCGCGCAAGCCGGAAGCGAAGACGATTCCCGCAGCGCGGTTGACCTGGATCTGGTTGATTCCCGGAAAGTTGTATTCCACAGGATCCTCGATCGTCAGAATATGAAGTTCGGCGCGATCGAGTTGATTGAGTGCTGCGTAGAGTGTGGTCGTTTTCCCGCTTCCCGTCGGACCGCAAACCAGCACCATACCAAAAGGTGCGCGAATCATGCTGTTGAAACTGGTCAACGGCGCCGGCAGAAAACCGAGTCCAGGCAAATCCAGGATCGTGTCCGAGCGCCCCAGGAGACGAAGGACGACCATCTCACCCCACGTCGTATCGCTGGTCGCTACGCGGAAGAATACTTCCTCGCCGTCGAACGTGCGCGCGAATTGCCCATCCTGCGGACGTCTGCGTTCAGCGATGTTGATGTCCGCCAGAACTTTGATCCGCGAGAGGAGCGGCAAATGGCTGCCCTTGGGCAGCGAAAGTATCTCGCGCATCGCCCCATCGATGCGGAATCGAACTTTAACCCCATCGCGATCCGGAGCAATGTGAATGTCCGAAGCCCGATCCCGGTAAGCCTGCTCGAGCATCAAATCGACAGATCGCACGACCGGGTCCTGATCGATTTCGTCCGAAACCAGAGTCATTTCCTCCGGCAGGGCGTAATCGACCGAAGGCGCAAACTCTGCGATCTCTTTCTCGATCTCGTCCCGGGCACGATAGTTGAGATCGATCGCAGAATGAATGTCCGCACGCACACCCACTAGCGGTAAAACCCGTCTCCCGGAGCGTGCGGTAAGCTCCTCGATCGCTTCGATATCCGTAGGGTCTTCCATGACGACCGCGAGCGCGCCGTCGACGATGTCGAGTGGGACGAGATGACGCTTCCGGGCGATGTCCTCCGGGATGCTTTTCAGCGCCTCCGCCTGGACGAGGTGCCGCTTCAAGTCAATCAGGGGCAAACTCAAATGCAGGCTCAACGCCATCGCCAGGCTTTCCGGATTCACCCAGCCGTTATCGATGAGAATACTGCCCAACCGTTTGCCGGAGGCTTTTTCCATTTCCCGTGCCCGGCCCAATTGTTCTGCGGTGATCAGTTTCGAATCGATCAAGACCTGGCCCAGCGACTGGCTTGGGAGCGGATTATTCGCTGACGATTGGTATGCCATCTTTGTCTCCATCCTGGCCATCCGTACCGGCAAGCAGTTGCTTCACGGCACTGACGAGATCTCCCATGCCGAACGGTTTTTCGAGGTAAAGCCTGGCGCCCACCCGCATCGCGGTGGCTTTGTCCTCCACGCGGGACTTGGCCGAAATCATCAGCACGGGAATGTCTGCCGTCTGGGGCTTTGCCTGCAGGCGGTGACAGACTTCATACCCGTCCATGCCCGGCAGCATGACGTCCAGGATCACGAGATCAACTTGCTCGTTCTCGACGAATTCCAGGGCCTTGATGCCGTTGCCGGCCTTGAGCGTCTCATAGCCTTCGTGCTGCAAGGCGTACTCGATCACGTGCAGGAACGCCGGCTCGTCATCGACGATCAATATCTTCGGATTCGTCGAAACCGGACGCTTGATTTTCTTGACCTTTGCCTTGAGCGGCAGCTTGAAATTGAGTGAACTCCCCCCACCCTGGGCTTCCTCAAACCATATACGTCCGCCGTGCGCTTCGACGATGTGCCTGGCAATCGCCAGCCCCAAACCCAATCCCGCGGTTGCGCCCGTGCGAGGATCGGACGAATCGGCGGATTGGCGGCCCAACTTCGCCAAATCTTCCTTCGTCATACCACCGCCGCTGTCAGTAGTTCGAACGATCAATTGATCGTCCTCCAACCCGGCGTTTACCGTTACTCTTGAATTGGAAGGGGCGAATTTAATCAGCGTATCCAGGATGTCCAACATTGCAGTGTTGATCAGACTTTCGTCGCCTTCCACCGTCGGAAGTTCCGAGGTGCTGTCCTGGAGGTGAATACCTTTGGCATCCGCCTTGAACATCAATTGTTGTATACAACGCCGGATGAGCGTCTCCATGGAGTACTTCGCGAGTTTGAGTTCAAACTCGCCCGTCTCGATCGAAGAGGCAACAATCAGATCCCGGAAGCGATTCGCCAGGTATTGCGACTCGCGATAGGAAATACGCAAGAACTCCATGCGCTGCCTTGGGTCGGGCACCTTGCCGTCCAGGATGAGTTCGATGTAGCCGCTGATCGATTGCAGGGGCTCGAACAATCCGTGATACACCGTCGAGAGTACGATTCCGCCCGCGCTGATTTGCGGGTTCGTCGATTTTGCTCCCCCCTTGATGGTGGGCTCCGCGTCTTTCGTTTCTGATGGAGTTTCCGCTTCTGTGGCCATAAATACCATTCCTACCTACTGAGGTCGGCCGTTCGCCACAACACGTTGCGGCTTCCAGCGAACCTCGAAACCGAATGCGGATTCGACGAGGATCATCCGCCCTCTCCGCCCTTCAACCAACGTTCTTTGTTACTCTCGAGATATTCGTCCAGCATCGCCTTGCTGTAGCGACGATGTCCGCCGTGGGTCCGGAATGGCACGAGATGGCCATCCCTTTCAACCCGATTCAAAGTGGCGAGACTGACCCCCAGGTAGCTGGCGGCCTCTCTCGCAGTGTAGAGCCGTGTATGAGCAGGCTTCATCGTTACGATCCTTTGCCTACGCTATCCACATCCTGTTCCGTGACGATTGCAATGGCGTGCAATCCATCTCATCGGTTTGATACCGATTGACACTATTCACTATATTTGGAAATCGGTTGATTGTGTTTGATCCGTAAGTTGTCTGTAAATAGACCACATGTTCGGATTCGGGTGCCCAAAGGAAGTAATAAATGGGCCGTCCGAGATGATCATCAGACGGCCTCAGTAACGGATGCCATTGACGACTGGAATGTATCCGCTGTCGATATTTATACGTAAATTGGAAACCTGGGCAGCAGGATGAGGATCCCTGCTCAATCATTCATCCTGTAGGGGCAGGATTGAGACCTGCCCCTATAAAATCCAATCCATCAGGATGCAGAAACGCCCTGTTGGGAAAGCCACGATGGTTATTCCGGATAGCGATTGATGATCTTGAAAGTCAGATGATGGCTGATGGAAGAGGAGTTCAGTGTCTGAATGTCGTGCGGGGAGTGGGTGCTTAATTTATCGAGAAACCGTGTTGCGGCCAGCTTCCTTGGCCCGGTAAAGCGCTTCGTCCGCAAGTTTGACCAGGTCTTCCGGCGCTTGCATATCGGTGGAGATTTCGGCGACGCCGATACTGATCGTGGGTTGTATACAAACGTTGTTTCGCGTGAAATTGTGTCCCTCGATTTTCGTACGAATCGACTCGCCGATCGTCTCTGCTTTCGAAAGCGGCGTGTTACGCAAGAACGCGATGAACTCATCACCGCCGTAGCGACTCGCCACACCTTTTCGTCCGATCGTTTTCCGAATGATCTTTCCCGATTCGGAGATGGAAAAGGATCCCATCAAGTGACCGTGGCTGTCATTGATACGTTTCAATCCATCCATGTCCATCATCAAGAGTGACAATTTCTTCCCGTTACGTTTGCAGCGGAAGAATTCCAACTTGAATTCGCGATCGAGAATACGCTTTACGGGAAGCCCCGTGAGATCGTCGATGTTCATGATCTCGTTGAGCTTCGTGTGGAACTTGACCTCGAAGTCGTCTTCGTAGGTGAATTTCAACACCGTAGCACCAACGAAAATTTTATCCCCGTTGTTCAGTTCGGATGTATCCCTTTTTTCAAAATTGACCAGGATACCGTTTCTACTCTGCAAATCGGTAATCGTGTATTGTTGACTTCGAGGGTTGAAATCGATGCGGGAATGAATGCCGGAAACGGTTCGGTCGGAGATGACGATGTTCGCTTTTGCGGGATTGCGTCCGATAATCGCCGGCCTGCCGTTCAGGGGGAATCGTTTCCCAAGCTCCGCCCCCGTGAGCACCAGGACCACAGCTTTTGGCTGTGATAATTCTGCTCCCTTGGCATAGTCGAATTCGGTGTCGCACGTTTCGTCTTCGAAAACTGCCACTTTGACTCGTCCTCCCGACTGGTGGCATTAATCATTCTACAATAAGCAGGACGAGTTCGAGATGGGTAATAGGTCTCACGCATCTCTCAAAGTTAAAAAACGTATCGATCCGGACACAGCCTTTGAAACGCGTTGACGGGCAGCCATAAAGGAGCACAACAAGAGGAACGTCAGTCGAAGATAATGACCGAGCGGATGTTTTGGCAGACGAACACGAATTCCTACCTAACGCTTTTCGGACGGCCGGAATCCCTGCGACTGCTGGCTCAAAACCACCCACCCGGAGGGTAGTGCGATTGCGGCAAGCACAACCTTCAGCCCGTCGCCGACGAGAAAAGGAAGTGCGCCAACTTCCAACACCGCATTCCAACCTACGAATTGCGTCAGCCACAGACAGCCCGCAACGTAAATCGCGATCGTTCCGAGGGACATGGCAAGCAGCGTGCGGATGAACCGGCGATCCCAGCCACGTTCGCTCAATTTCCCGACCAGAAAGGCAGCGATCACGAAACCCACCAGGTAGCCGCCAGTAGGACCTGCAAGATGGGACAATCCCCAGCCCCCGCGCGAAAATACCGGCGCCCCGATCAAACCAGCTCCTATGTAGGTGATCATGCTTAAAGCACCCCGTTTACTGCCCAGCAGAGCCCCCACGAGCAAAACAGCAAACGTCTGCCCGGTGATCGGAACCGGTGTAAGTGGGATTTCTATTCTGGTCAACAGCGCAGTCAACAAGACACCGCCGCCGATCCAGATGATCTCCCGCACCAGTCCGGTTCCCGGCCAAAGCACGTCCACAAACGATAAACGCAGGTCCGAACTACGATTCATAACCATACTCCAGATTGATGGATTTCAGCATCACGCCGTAATTAAAAAGCCAATTCCTTGTTTGTTAACACCAAATCGCACGAGGTTACGCGGGACGATCCCGATTGGAAATTTTCCCGGCGAGATCTTCGAAGGAAATGACCCGTTACGCTCAATCCAGATCCACACTCACGCGGCATGCCGAGCACTGTTTCACGCCTCGAAACAAGCGTTCCCCACAAGCCGGGCAGCGGTACCGGTCGATTTCAGATCGAATCCAGGCTCTGGTTCCATGTTCCCGCCGGTCCGGGACGGCGCGCAGAATGGCTTTCTTTCCCGCAGGGATCGGAAATTCCTCGATCCGTTCACACGGGAAATCCCCACAGGCATGACAGCCTTCGATCCCCTTGGATTGCGTGCAGTCCCGGATCGCACAGACCTGGCAAGAAGGAAAGCGCCTGGATGACAGGCAGCCATCGCAAAGCAATTCCTCCACGGGCAAGGCGGAAATCTGGGGAAAGCGACGTGCGTAGAGCTTGCCCAACCTTTTCAAGTAGCTCAGATCGTTTTCCAAAGTCGCTTGATGGATTCTACAAACGCCGCAATACAAACTACATGGTGCATTGAGTTCTGATGGATTTTCCTGCAATTCTCTTCTCCGAGGTTGTCGTCAACAAAACGGATAGATCAATCACATTCTTCTTGAAACGCTTACCATAACCCAAGCGACAGAGCGGACATCAAGGCGGCCCAGGTAAGCAGATATCGAATTCGGCGCAGATAGATTACGGTCACTTCGAATCAAGAGACTCAGATACTGACTATTGAACGCGCGTTTACGCCGCGCGCATCCGGCGCGTCCCAATCCAAGTATTTTTCGTCTCCATGATCACCCTGGATGATGATCACCAACGGCTTTTCGGTGTTCGCCAATATGGAATCAATGGTGGGCATGAGTGCTTGATTCAGGTAATCCAATTGATACCCGTAGAATTCGACGTAGTTTTCGGGTTCAACCTCGTACCAAAATAAATTGACATTCTGATGGTACTCCAGCGCCTTTTGGTTGGGTCCGTAGAGAAACGGAAAATGAGGTAAGTATATGTGCGCGAACACGAAATAATGCCCATCCCGTGTCGCGTAATCTGACAGGTGATTCAACGTAAAACGGATGCGTTCGCGTCGAACATCCAGCTCATGATTGACCGAGTTGATGAACCCTTCACTAATTCGTGCAGTGGATTCACTTTGAAAATCTTGTTCGTAAAACAGTAATGCGATCGTCGTTCGCAGCATCAAGTGTTCGAAAGGATTCAGATCATGTCCGTTATCGGCCCGCGGTGGATTTGGAGAGAGAAAGATGTCGGCGTACTGATTATTCGTGTCTCCGGTCCCCGAGTCGAAAACGACGACTTTGTAACCCTGGTCGCGCAAGAATTGATTAACGTAGTTCGTTTGAAGGTCGTATCGCGCCTGACGAAATATACTCAGCGGAATCTCATGGAAATACAACAAATTCAACGATGTATTTAGTGAGTACGTAGTATTCATGTAATTCGAGCGGCTTTCTTCAACGATGAAAAATCCGCGGTCTTCCAATGCATCCAGGAAGACAGTATTGTCATAATCATAGAATTCACGCAGCACGTCGGCTCTCGTATAAGCATCGAGGATGATGTAATAGATGTCCGGCATCTCGGGTAAAGGTGTCTCGTGACGGGGGGAAACAGCCTGCGCCTCCCCCCGAATTTCAGAAAGAATCTCATTCTCGGATTCGCCCCCGCGTTCACTTGCCGTCATGCTCGAGAGAATAGACGTCAAAGGGAAGATGACCAGCACGATCCCGATCAAGTTGAGATACACGCTCGTGTTTTGGGGCACCTTCGCTTTGACAACGCCAGCGCACGCCAGAGCATAGATGGTCAGCCACAACCATGCCAGAATTGAATAATTCAAAGCGTGACCCTGCTGTGACATCCATTGTTCGATTACATTCGCGATTTGACCGAATGAGAAAAGCTGGATCAACAACAGAGAGGTTAAAACGCCTGCCTTGTCCCAGGACTTCATGAGGATGCGTAGAATCAATAAATAACAAATCGTGAAACAAAGCGAGATTGCTAGAAAGCGGTAAGTTTGGTCGAAAGGAATGAACATGATGTTTCGCGTGTACACGTAAAGAATAGGATACACACAAAACAACACGGGATGAAACGGAAAACCCAATATTTTTCGAGTATCTTTGTTCATGACGGCACGCCGGAGCCCTGGTTAACGCTCGAATTTCACAGATATTCAGTGTGATTTGATTCTGCGTTCACCCCGCGAAGCATTATTTCACTTTTCGTAGCAGTTCACAAGGAAATCGAAATCCAGATTTCTCCATCGCGAGACTTAGAAATCTTCCAGTGAACAGCGGAATATCATTTAATTCAACATATCTTCGAACGTTCGATTGTCGCCACCGGGGGAAATTTGGGCTGTTCTGATTGAGGAGCTGGAGAGGAAAAGCATCACCCCATAATACGTACACGGATTGCCTGGCAAATGCCGTCGATCGCGGTGGTGATGCGCTTCTTGCTATCCAGACCCATCTCCCAGTATTCGGACTCGAAACCGCGAAGATGGGGATCAGGAGACCTGCCCCAGTCGTCCAATCCTTCATCTTCCATCAAACGGATCAGGCCCAAAAGTTGTTCGCAAACCGCAGCCGGATAGAAGGGGCGATTCTGTTCGATCCGTTTGTATACATCGGTATACGCCGTGGCGAACGCTGCGAGGATCTCCGCTTTACGCTGTTCATCGGGTTTGATGGGGGAATCTTTCATGATCTCCGGTTTCATCAGGCTGGTCGCCCTGCGGAAGGAAATCAGAGAATCCCAGATTTCGGTGAGAATTTTAAATTCGTGCTCGAAACGAGCGGGATGGATGTGGGACTGCCGCGTCATCATCGTCGACAGGAAATTGATATCCCGGTCATAGCGGTCCAGAAATTCGTCCAATTCTTGCAGGTCATTCCGTTGGACGAGATTCGTCTCGATCTTCGCATTGAGGGAGGACACCCTACGCGATAACAAAAGAGTTGAGGCAAGAACAACGCCCAGGATCACGATTCCGACAATGAGAATGGCGATTTCCATCGACTCAGCTCCTCGAGAACCACAGAGAGGTATTTCGTTTCGCTTGAAATAAACACGGTATTATAAAACCGCCAGGTCCACATCTGATCTTACACCAATACTACCATCTTGCCACTCCACAGCACACACCGATTCCGCAGCAGGAATGAAATAGCAAAAACACGGTAACGATAGCACCGATGATCTTTACGGCTCACGGAAGACGCTTGTAGGTCGCCTTTCCCGGGTGTAAATCCTTACGGCCGTCGAAATAGATCGCCACCCACTCCGCCAGGCGTCTGCCCAGCCTGCGGCATGCCTCGACCTCTTTCTCACCGCGCGGGTCTCCGGCTTGCGTGGCCCCATAATGCAGCGTGAACTGCTCGCCGGAATAATCCGTCACCCCGAAAACCAGCATGCCGTAATTGAGCATGATCGTCATCATCGCCAAGCAGGTCAGTTCAGCGCCGCCGCCCCACCCGCCCTCCGAACTGAAGGCACAGCCGATTTTGCCGTCGATCTTCTGCCAAACGGGAAGCAGATCCTCCCAAAATTGCTTCATCTCCGCCGCAACCGTGCCCAGGTAGGTGGGCGAGCCAACCGCCATTCCGTCGCACCAAAGCACGTCTTCCCGCCCGGCCTGCTCGGTCGATTTCAGACGCACGTGGATATCCGCAACGCTGCGCGCACCTTCCGCAACGTACTCGGCCATTTTCTTCGTCGATCCCTCATTGCTGTAGTAGAGCACCAACACGTTCCCCATGGTGTGGCTCCTCGAAACGCATAGTCATCCCGTCGAATCCACTTTACCCCTGCATTTCGACACGCAGTTTTGAGATCGGATTTACTTCACGACGTAAGAACGACCAGCGCGACCCGAAATACGATCCGGGGGAAGAAACCTAGTATGATGACTCAAATGGTCTACATCACCTGGTAATTCGGCGCTTCTTTCGTGATCACAACGTCGTGCGGATGACTTTCGATGAGGCCGGCGTTCGTTATGCGGATCAGGCGTGCATTCTGCTGCAGTTCCTCGAGGTTCTCCGCTCCCGCATATCCCATTCCGGATCGCAATCCGCCAACGAGCTGATAGACGTATTCCTCCAATGGCCCCTTGTAGGGAACCCGGCCTTCGATTCCTTCGGGAACGGTCTTCCCCGATGCTACGATTCCCGAACCGTAGCGATCCCGGCCGTATCCCTTCATCGCGCCCATGCTGCCCATTCCCCGGTAATCCTTGAACTGCCTTCCTTCGAAAAGCACCGTTTCGCCAGGTGATTCCTCCAGCCCGGCAAGCAGGTTCCCCAGCATGACGGCGTTCGCCCCGGCAGCGATGGCCTTTACGATGTCCCCGGAGAATTTGATGCCGCCATCGGCCACGATGGGGACGCCGTGCGCCTTCGCCGCCCTGGCGCAGGCATGAATGGCAGAAAGCTGCGGCATTCCCACACCGGCGACGACGCGCGTGGTGCATATCGAGCCGGCGCCGACTCCAACTTTGACCACGTCGACGCCCGCTTCGATCAGCGCCCTGGTCCCTTCCGGCGTGACGACGTTCCCGGCGATCAGCGCCAGGTCTGGGGCAACTTTACGGATGCGTTTCACGGCTTCGATGACATCTCGGGTGTGACCGTGCGCCGTGTCGACGGCAATCAGATCCACGTCCATCGCCAACAGACCTTCGAGGCGTTTATCCGATCCGTCTCTGACCCCCACCGCTGCGCCGACCATCAACCTTCCCCGCTCGTCTGTGGCAGCCAACGGAAAGTCGCGTTCCTTCTGAATGTCTTTGACCGTGATCAATCCCTTGAGTACCCCCTGCTCATCCACGAGCGGCAATTTTTCGATGCGGTACTTCTGCAGCAAGCTCTTCGCGCCGTTCATGTCGATACCGACAGGCCCAGTCACCAGCTTTTCACTGGTCATGTATTCCCGCACCGGACTGCGGTAGTTTTCTGCGTTCAGGAAACGAATGTCCCGATTGGTGAGAATCCCGACGAGGACGTCGCCATCCTCAACGATCGGGATTCCACTGATGTGATAGTGGGACATGATGTCTTCGGCTTCCTGAATCGTGGCGTCGGGTTTGAGGGTGATCGGATCGACGATCATGCCGGATTGCGATCGTTTGACCTTGTCTACTTCGGCCGCTTGATCTTCGGGCGACAAATTGCGGTGTATGACGCCAATCCCCCCTTGCCGCGCCAACGCGATCGCCAGTCTCGCTTCCGTTACGGTATCCATGGCCGCCGACAGAATGGGGACGTTCAAGCGAATCTTCTCCGTAAGCTGCACGGAGACATCCGTATCGCTGGGAAGCACGTGGCTGTATCCCGGAACCACGAGAACATCATCAAACGTCAGGGCAACGCCCTGCTCGAACAATTCAGTGTTCATCCGATCTCTCCCACGACTATTCAGTGACGGAAATGCCGCACACCTGTGAAGACCATGGCGATATTCAATCGGTCGCAAGCTTCGATCGATTGATCGTCACGAACGGAACCACCCGGCTGGACGATGGCCGTGATGCCGTACTTTGCCGCTTCCTCCACCGAATCCGGGAAGGGGAAGAAAGCATCCGAAGCCATGACGGCGCCTTTCGATTTATCCCCCGCCCGCGTGGCTGCGATGCGCACGCAGTCGACGCGGTTGGGTTGGCCGCCGCCGATCCCCACAGTGGCCTCGCCCACGCTAAAGACGATGGCGTTGGATTTTACGTGCTGGCACGCTTTCCAGGCGAAGCGCAAACCGGTCCATTCTTCTTCGCTGGGCTCGCGCTTGGTTGCGACGCGCCAATCGGTCTTCGGTGGATCTCCCATGTCTATGTCCTGGCGTAGTATCCCCGCGTTGACCGAGCGCAGTTCGTAATCCGGATCGAGTTGCATCGAAGGCATCCGCAGCAGCCTGAGATTTCCCTTCTTGGATAACACTTCAGCCGCGTCTTTGCTGAAGCCGGGAGCGATGATGCACTCCACGAATAACTTGCCCAATTTCTTCGCCACGGCCAGATCGAACTCACGATTCACGGCGATCACGCTTCCGAACGCCGATACCGGATCGGAAGCAAGCGCAGGATCGTAGGCCGCAGCCAACGTCTCGGCCGACGCCAGGCCGCATGGCGAAAGGTGTTTGACGATGCAAACCGTCGGGCGCTCGAACGAAATCGCAGCCCGCCAGGCAGCATCGAGATCGAGCAAGTTGTTGTACGAAAGCGGTTTGCCCTGCAGCAGCTCTCCACCCATCGGTCCGGCTTCCGGTGAAAAACCGTACAGCAGTGCCGATTGATGCGGATTTTCGCCGTAGCGCAGTTCCTGGATGGGGAAGAGCGGCACGTTGAGCGCTCCTCCGGGCGCCAGGTAAGCGCTGATGGCTGCGTCGTACGATTGGGTGTGGGCGAAAGCTTTCACCGCCAGGCGGCGGCGCGTCTCCGGACTCGTCTCCCCGTTCTCGCGCAGCTCCTTCAGGACGAGGTCATAATCATCGGTATCAACGATAACCGTGACGCGCTGGAAATTTTTAGCCGCAGCGCGCAGCAAAGCTACACCGCCGATGTCGATCTTCTCGATGGCCTCCTCCAAAGTCACGTTCGGCCTGGCGATCGTCTCCCGAAATGGATAGAGGTTGACGGCGATCAAATCGATCGGTTTTGCGGATATCTTTTCCAGGTCGGCTGTATCGGCCTCGTTTTCGCGAGAAAGAATGCCGCCGTGAACTGCGGGATGCAGCGTCTTGACCCGGCCGCCCAGGATTTCCGGGTAGCCGGTGTAGTCCGCGACTTCCTTCACGTCGATCTTGTTTTCGCGCAGCAATTTTGCCGTCCCCCCACTGGCAATGAATTCCCAACCCAATGACGACAGTCCTTCGGCAAAGGCCGGTAATTTCGATTTATCCGCAACGGATAACAACGCAATTGACATTATTTCACTCCTTACTGAATTTCGATGGTATTCAACGCTTGCCGAATGGCCTGGACCAGCAAACGGTGCTCGACTCGATGAATGCGTTCCTCGAGGGACTCGAGTGTATCTTCTTTGTCAATCGGAACGGTCTCCTGCGCGATCACGGGCCCGACGTCCACGCCTTCATCGGGCACGTAATGCACCATCACACCGGTCTGGTCGGTCGCCCCGGTTTGAAAATCGTTCCAGGCGCGTTCGATGGCGTGCGTTCCGGGGTAAGTTCCCGGAAGTGCAGGATGCAGGTTGACGACCCGCATGGGATATCGATCCAGGAATGCCGAGGTGAGTACGCGCATCCACCCCGCCAAAATCACGAGGGTGGGTTCGAATTCGGCGACGATTTTCGCCAAATCCGCATCGTACGCCCGGCGGTTCTTTCCCGATTCCTTGTAAGGTTTCCAAGGATGGTAGCGGCTGGGAATGCCGGCCTCCTCCGCTCGCTCCAGCGAGTATGCATTTTTGTGGTCGCAAACCACGGCCGCGACTTCGGCGTCCAGGTCGCTAGACGCACAGGCGTCGATGATGGCCTGCAGGTTGCTGCCGAAGCCGGAAGCCAGGACGACCAGTCGGTTATCCCTTTTCTTTTCTGCCACAGGGTCCCTCTTCTATGTCAGCGGCTACACGAGAACGACATCGTTCCCCGCGCACACTTCGCCGATTACGTATGTGTCCTCTGCAATGGTTTCTCGCACAAGCTTTACGTCGGCCGGGTCGACCACGGCGATCATGCCGATGCCCATGTTGAAGACGCGATACATTTCCTCGCGTTCGATCCGGCCGCGGTCTTGAATCAATTGAAAAACCTGCGGGACGGTCCACGCGCCGCTATCGACCCGTGCACCCAGATTCTCGGGTAATGCCCGGGGTATGTTGTCAAAAAAGCCGCCACCGGTAATGTGCACCAACGCTTTAAGCGGCCTCTCTGGTAGATCGAGCAGATTCGAAAGATACGGCAAATAAGAACGATGCGGCGCCAACAAGGCATCGGCCAGAGAGCTGCCGTCCGCCATTCTGTAAGCAGGCAAATCCTCGCCGGCGAAAACCCGGCGGATGAGTGAGAAGCCGTTCGTGTGCGGCCCCGAAGATGCCAGCCCCAGGAGAACGTCGCCCGCCTGAATGTCGTCCCCGGGAAGAATCGCCTCGCGCTCCACGACTCCCACGACCGCACCGGCCAAATCCAACTGGCCCTCGACGTACATCCCCGGGAGTTCGGCCGTCTCGCCGCCCAGTAAGGCGCAATCCGCTTCGCGGCAGGCATCCGCCACACCGGCGACCAGTTCGGCGACCACGTCCGGATCGGTCGCGCTGCAGCCGATGTAATCCAGAAAGAACAGCGGCCGGGCGCCCTGCACGAGAATGTCGTTGATGCAGTGATTGACAAGATCTACGCCGAGGTCGTGATAGCGACCCAGCTGCACGCCGAGCATCACCTTCGTGCCCACGCTGTCCGTCGACCCGGAAAGCACGGGGTCCCTCATCCTGGAAACCCGGGTCGCCTGAAACAAGCCGCCGAACGCGCCCACACCGGCAAGTACTTCCGCTCCGTGGGTCGATTCCACGGCTCTTTTCATCAACGTCACGGCACGATTTCCGGCATCGATGTCGACGCCCGCCGCCGCGTAGGCCGAAGCCGGTTTGGCGATATCGTTGCGGTACTGCATCCCCTCAAAGCGGATCTTTTCAATGCCGGCATACACGATCTTTCGTGCCTCATCGATGTCCGGGCCGCGAGCGGTCACGCCCAGCACCCGCCCGCCGTTGGTGACGATGGCGCCGTTCTTCTGCGTCGTCCCGGCGTGAAACGCCCACACATCGTCCGGCAGGGAATCCAGCCCGGTAATTTCGATTCCTTTCTTGTACGTTCCCGGATAACCGCCCGAAGCCAGCACCACACACAATGCCGCACCGTCGCTCCAACGCACGCTCGGAGCCGTCTGGGCAAGATTGCCCTCCACGCAGGCCAGCATGATTTCCAGCAGATCAGACTCGAGCAGGGGCAGAATCACCTGGGTTTCGGGATCACCGAAACGGCAGTTGTATTCCAACACCTGAACGCCTGATTCGGTCAGGATCAAGCCGCCGTACAGCACGCCGACGAACGGATTGCCTTCTTCCCGCATACCGTCGATGACGGGCTGCAGCATGCGCCTGCAGGCATCCTCGATTTCTGCAGCCGTCATACTCGGAGACGGCGAGAAGGTCCCCATACCGCCGGTGTTGGGCCCGCGGTCGTTATCCAACAAACGTTTGTGGTCCTGCGCGGTGGGCATGGGCAAGATGTCGCGTCCATCGCTGAAAGCCAGCAGCGACACTTCCCGGCCGGCGAGTTTGTCTTCGATCACGACACGATCGCCGGCGTCGCCGAATCGTTCGTCCACCATGATCTCGCGGAGAGCCTGCTGCGCTTCTTCTGGATCGGCAGGCAGGATGACGCCCTTCCCGGCAGCCAAACCGGAAGCCTTGATCACGTAATCCATCCCGCGGCCGCGCACGTGGTCGATCGCTTTCTCGTACTCCTCGAAGACTTCAAAACCAGCGGTGGGAATACCGTGACGCTGCATGAATGTCTTGGCGAACGCCTTGGAGGATTCCAATTGAGCGGCAGCCGCCGTCGGGCCGAACACTCGAATCCCCTTCGCCATCAAGGCGTCGGTGATGCCGTTCGCCAGCGGGACTTCAGGTCCCACGACGACGAGTTCGATCTCCTTCTCGATCGCCGCCTCGACGATAGCGTTCGTGTCGTCCGCCGAAACAGGCAAGTTCTGCGCCACTTGCGCCGTCCCTGGATTCCCGGGCAACGCATACAGCTCGGAAAGCAGCGATGATTGGGAAATTTTCCAGGCCAGTGTATGCTCACGCCCTCCTGAGCCGACGACCAGGACGTTCATGCCTTCCTCCTCACGTGCGTTTTACAGGTTGCGGATTCCCCCGAATTATCCGAACCGTTCCTTCACCAGTTCCTCAATAACCTCGAAGGGGTACTTGCCGGTAAAACAGGCGTTGCAGTAACCGCTTTCGCTTCCAATCGCCCGCATCATGCCTTCCAGCGAAAGAAAACGAAGGCTGTCCGTACCCAGTATGTCGTTGATTTCGGAGACCGAATTCGACGAAGCCACCAACTCCTCGCGCGTGGGCATATCCACACCCATGAAGCAGGGATGCGTGAGCGGCGGGCAGGTGAGACGCATGTGGACCTGCTCGGCACCCGCATCGCGCAGGGTGTTGACCAGGCGGCGCGCGGTTGTGCCGCGCACGATCGAATCATCCACCAGCACCACTCGCTTCCCTTCCAGCACGCTGCGGATGGGGTTGAATTTCATATATACGCTGCGCTCGCGCTTGTCCTGTTCCGGTCGGATGAAAGTTCGCCCGACGTAAGAATCCTTCACCAGGGCCATCTCGAACGGAATGCCGCTTTCTTCGGCGTAACCCATGGCAGCAGGGATGGAGGAATCAGGCACCGGTACGACCATGTCCGCGTCGACGTTGCCCTCCAGGGCCAACTCGCGGCCGATGCGCCGGCGCACCTGGTAGACGACCTGGCCGTCCCAAACGCTGTCCGGACGTGAGAAGTAAATATGCTCGAATGTGCACAAGGCCAATGGTTTGGCTGGTTCTATCGCCTGACGCACGATCAACGCCGCATCGTGCAGCGCCACCACCTCTCCCGGACGGACTTCGCGCACCGCCTCGCATCCGATGATGTCCAATGCGCTGGTTTCCGAACAAACCGCGTGGCCGCCTTCCGGCAGCAATCCGACCGTCAGCGGGCGCAGCCCCCACGGATCGCGAGCGGCAAAGACGCCGTCGACGGTGAGAATGACGAGCGAATACGCTCCCACCCAATCCTGCATCGCATGCGCCAGGCGGTCCAGCCAGGTGTCGCCGGGAGCGCCGGCCAACATGAGTACCATCACTTCGCTGTCCGAGCTGGAGGTCAATCCCATGCCGTTCGTCAGCAGCTTTTCGCGCAGCGCGTCGGCGTTCACCAGGTTCCCGTTGTGCGCCAACGCGACGGGTCCGTGACGTGTTTCGAGCAGAAACGGCTGGGCGTTCTGCAGGCTCGAGCCGCCGGTCGTGCTGTAGCGCGTGTGGCCGATGGCGAGTTTCGCAGTCAACGTATTGATCTCGTTGTCGGAAAATAGGCCATCGACCAGCCCCATGCGCTTTTCGACATCGATCGAAAGCCCATCACTGACGGCAATGCCTGCCGACTCCTGTCCACGGTGCTGCACGGCATGTAAGCCGTAATACGTGAATTGGACGGCTTCTTCACGCGGGGAGTCGATCCCGAATATGCCGCACGCCTCGTGCGGCTGGTCCGAAAACATTGACCCTGTATACCGGCGCAGATTTACCTCAGACACGATCCATCAACCTCCGAATTCGGTATCGGCCGCCGCCAACCGCTTGCGTTGTTCTTCCTGACGGCGGCGAACCGCTGCGGCGATCTCCGCAGAGGACAATCCCAAGATTTTTGCTGCGGCCAACCCCGCGTTCTCCGGCTCGAGAACGACCATAGGCGCAACGCCGCCGGGCATGCGCAGCGATGAATACAAATCCGCACCGGCGAAGCTGCTGCCAACCGGCGGGCAGGCGATGACCGGCGCGCTGACATTGGCGTCCACCATGCCGCTCAAGGCGTTGCTGCGTCCTGCTACGGTGAGGTAGACCTTTTGGCGCGGATCACTCTCGTACTCGGCCAGCAGATCGAGCAAGCGCTGCGGCGTTTTGTGGGCCGATGCGATTCGCTGCACGCACTCGATTTTCATCGATTCCAGCACAGCCACGATCTGGCCCACGTGCTCTCGATCCGAGGGAGAACCCATCAAGATCACAACGAGCGGTTCTGATGCCATAGGATTACCTGATTCCTTAATGCAGGATTCCACCCGCACGTAAATTCGCCTCCAGGCGCGGCCCAACCGGGTAATCCCCCGGGCGGAAAGTCTCGCCGGTCAGCTTTTCGTAAAGCGACACGTAACGCTCGGCGACCCGCAGCCAGAACGCTTCGCCCATTTCCGGCGGCTCGCCGTCGCCGCGGTAACCCTTGGCGGCGTAATCCAGACGTAAAAATTCCTTGTCGTAGTTCACCGGTTCTTCACCCGCCTCAAACCGCGCCTGGTAGCTGTCCGCCAGCCAGAAGCGGGAGGAGTCGGCCGTGTGTACTTCGTCGATGAGGATCACTTCGCCGTTCGCGTCCAGGCCGAACTCGTACTTCGTATCCACCAGAATCAAGCCGGCCTCCCGGGCGATTTTCTGCCCCAGGCGAAAGACTTCCAGGGCGGCGTGCTGCACTTGATCCCAGAGCGCGGCATCCAGATGGCCGCCCTCGACGACCTCGGCGCAGGTCAGACGCTCGTCGTGGGTTCCCGGTCCGCCTTTGGTCGTGGGGGTGATGATCGGTTCTGGAAGCGCCTGGTTCTTGCGCATACCGTCCGGAAACGTATGCCCGTAGATCGTCCGCTCGCCCAGATCGTAGCGGTACCAGAGTGCGGTTTTGGTCACGCCTGTGATGTAGCCGCGGACGACGACCTCCACCGGCAGCGTTTTGGCCGTACGCGCCAGCATCGCATTGGGATCGGGAACGCGGAGCTTGTGATTGGGAACGATCTCTTCCGTCTTGTCGAACCAGAAAACGGAAAGCTGGTTGAGTACTTGCCCTTTATAAGGCACCAAGCCAAGAACACGATCGAAAGCGGAGAGACGGTCCGTCGTCACCAGCAGCAGTTCGCCGTTTTCGAGCGCATACAAATCCCGCACCTTGCCCGTATGCCGGTCGGGCAGCGGCAGCTGCGTTTCCCGGAATGGATGTTCGACAGCCTGGATGAAATCGTCTTGATTCATGCTTCCGTTCCTGTGGATGAATGCCGGGTACGGATACGCGCCGCCATACTGCGAGCTCTCTGGGGTGCGAATCCCAATCTCTCCTTTGACCGCATCAACGTAGAAAGTGTCTTTTCGGAAAGATAGCGCTGCAGTTCCTCATCTTTTTGCACGCGTTCCGGTAACGGATTGGGCTCTCCACGCACGACCAGCTCCCAGGCCGCCATGGCGTGTTCGCGTAAACGTTCGTGCATCTCCTGCCGGTCGGCGCCCGCCCGACTCAAAGCCATCAGTACGGCCTCGAGCGCGGCGAACGGCGCGTAGCGCTCGAAATTGCGCTCGATGCCGGCTTCCTGGATCACCCAACTGCCGAGGATCTCGTTCACGGTCAGGAGAAGTTCATCAGCGATTAAAAACGCTTCCGGCAATGTCGTCCTGCGGTTGGCACTGTCGTCCAGGGTGCGTTCGAGCAGCGACAAGGCCGCGTTATCCCAGGCCACGCGCGGATACTGCGCCAACAAACGGGCCAGCGAGTCCGTTTTCTCGGAGGCGACGGGATTCTTCTTGAATGGCATCGCCGTTGAACCCACTTGCTTTTTCCCGAACGGTTCCGACATCTCACCCACCGGGGGCGATTGTAAGAAGCGTAAATCGAAGGCAAATTTATGCAGCGAGGCGCCCAATCCCGCCAATGCACAGAGTATGTCGTAGTCCTGCTTGCGCGGGTAAACCTGGGTGGTCACCTCGTAAAATGGTAAATCGAGAATTTCCGAAAGGCGCTGCTCGAAGCGCGCTGCGTTTTCTTCCCCCAACAAATCGATGAAGGAAGCGCTTGTTCCCACGGCCCCCTTGAAACCTTTCCCGCGCAGCGATGCCCGCAGTTGGCGAAGGTGATTCCAGTCAGCCAGCAAATCTTGCGCATAGCTCGCCAGGCGATAGCCCAGGGTCGTCGGCTCCGCCGGCTGCAGATGGGTAAAGCCCATCACGGGAGTGTCCGCATGCGATTCGATCTGCTCGGCCAGGCGGTCGAGAACCGGGATGAAACGCTCGAGGATCAGATCGAGCGATCGCCGCATGCGGAGGGCATCGGCATTATCCACGACGTCCATGGAGGTCAATCCCAGATGGATCACGCCGCCGCCGACCGTCGCTTTCTCGGCAAACGCTCTCACCTCGGCCATCACGTCGTGCCCGATATCCTTTTCAATCTCCAAAGCGCGAGGGATATCGATGTCATCCTCGTGCGCCTGCAGGTCATCGACCTGATCCTGTTCGACCAAGCCCAACTCAGCCTGCACGCGTGCGACGGCCACCCAGATTTCGCGCCACAAGCGCCGCTTGGTGCGTTCGGCCCAGAGTAGACGCATGGCATCGGAACCATAACGCCAGCTAAAAAAGGATTGATAGCGATCGTACTCGTCCATCGAACACTCGACTGTAAGATTATGTTGCGGACTTAAGCTATTTTAAGACCGTTCTCAAATAGCTTTAACCCCATAGAACCATTTCCCGCTCGGAGCCAGTGAGGGTGCTGATAGGGATGGATGTGATCCTCGGGATGAGGCATAAGTCCAATCACGTTGCCTTCCGGGTTCGTGATGCCGGCAATGTCGCCTACCGAACCATTGGGATTGGCCGGATAATCACCGTTTGCCGCCTTTCCCGAAGGGTGAACGTAGCGAAATGCAATCTGGCGCTCCGGCAGCACGTCGCCCTGATCCACGATGAAGCGACCTTCGCCGTGCGCTACGGGACAGAGAACCGCATCCAGGTCCTGCAGCCAGAGAGATGGATTGGTCCGATTCCCTTGCAGATGTACCCAACGGCATTCGAAGCGGCCGCTGGCGTTGAACGTAAGGGTCGCGTGCACACCGCCTTGCGGCAGGAAACCCGCCTTGACCAGGGCCTGAAATCCGTTGCAAATGCCGATCACGGGTCTGCCGTCGTCGATGAAGGCGCGCATGAAATCCGCAAACCAGGTTTCGAGGTCGAGGGCAAAGAGACGGCCGGCACCCAGTGCATCGCCGTAAGAGAAGCCTCCGGGAAGCGCAAGCATCCCGAATTCTCGCCAATCGCCATTGCTGCTGCGCAGCGCAGAGAGGGGCATGATGACGACCTCTCCGCCCGCTCTGGCGACCGCTTCCGCAAGATCGCCGTCGCGATTGGTGCCCGGCGCGTGTAATATCAATACTTTAACTTGCGACATCGCTGCTCTTTTTCGTGTAAGCTTGCACGAGATTCTCGACCGGGAGATTGACGATCGTGTTTCCGCCGTGCTCGATCACGAGCCTGGAATCGTCTCGAACGCTCCCAATGTGTAACAGCGGCAGCCCCTCGAAATGGTTTTCGAACGCCGCGGCGTCTTTCTCGGCGACTTCGACGAGCAGACAGCTGTTGGTTTCTGCAAACAGCGCCAGGTTGGCATCGGCGTGCAGATCCGTGAGATCCAGGTTTAGACCCGATCTCCCGGCCAGCGCCATTTCCGCGGCAGCGACTGCCATGCCGCCTTCGCTGAGATCGTGCGCAGCGCGCAGGAGGCCCTCCTGCACGGCCCGATGGAAGGCTGCATATACCCGGGGTGCGTTTTCTGCCAATCCGGGCACCTGCTGGCACGCATCGACGTTTCCGAAATATTCGGCATCGGCCAGTTTCAAAGCGTACCCGCCGAGCAAAGCCGGCTGCCATTGGCCAACGAGGAACATCTGATTTCCTGCAGCTTTCAGATCCATACTCACGGCTTTGCGCACGTCCGGAAGAATGGCGATGCTCGAGATCAACAGCGTCCCCGGAATGGCATGATGCTCGCCATCCTTGCCGACGTACTCGTTGTTCAGGGAGTCTTTTCCCGAGATGAACGGTGTGTCATAGTGAATCGCCGCATCGTGACAGCCCTGCGAGGCGCGGATCAACCCCGCCAATTGTTCCGGATCGCGGGGATTCCCCCAGCAGAAATTGTCCAGCAGGGCGATGCGCTGCGGATCGGCGCCTACGGCAACAGCGTTGCGGACGGCCTCATCGATCGAACTCACGGCCATGGCATAAGCATCGTAACGACTTAGCGACGGCTTCACCCCGTTTGCCAGTACGAATCCCTTCCAACCTTCGGTCTCCAGGGGTTTCAACACGGCCGCATCGGAAGGGCCGTCTCCTAATTCGCCCACCCACGGGCCGACGACAGTGGCGCCGCGCACCAGGTGGTCGTAGCGCCGGATGATGTCCTCATTGGATGCGATGTCCGCGTGCCCGAGCAGCCCCAGGAGCAATTCCTCTGCATTCGAAACGGCGACTGCGCTTCGCGCCTCCTCTTCGACGGTGCTGCTGCCGTTTGCCCGGAAATACGCTTTCAGGCTTCGTTGCGGCCGGCCGTTGTGCAGGAATTCGTTACTCAGATCGATGATCGATGTCTCACCGCAACTGACCTGCAGTCGTCCGCTGGCGACGAATTCACCGACGTCTTCCCACTCGACCCAGTATCGATCACAAAATTCGACCAATGCGGGGACACAGGCCGGTGGGATGGCGAGAACCATTCGTTCCTGGGCTTCACTGAGCCAAATTTCCCACGGCTCGAGGCCGGCGTATTTCAGACGCACGTTGGTCAGATCGACGCGAGCGCCCAATTCTGAACTCATCTCGCCAATCGCGCTGGAGAGGCCGCCGGCGCCGCAGTCCGTAACAGCGTTGTACAACCCGGCGTCCCGGGCGCAAGTCACGACTTCGATCACACCTTTCTCGGTGATCGGGTCGCCGATCTGAACCGCCGATCCGGCGACCTTGCCGGTCTGCGCGTCCATTGGCTGGCTGCTGAAGGTCGCCCCGCGCAAGCCGTCCCGTCCCGTGCGTCCCCCGATGACGATGACGCGATCGCCCGGTTGGGGATTTTTGGGATGCGCATCACGCGGACCAATACCAATCGATCCGCAGTAAACCAGTGGATTGGCCGTGTAGCCCGGATGGTAGAGCACTGCGCCGTTCACAGTCGGCAAACCCAATTTGTTGCCGTAATCCTCTATGCCGTGCACAACCCCCTCGCGAATGCGTTCCGGGTGAAGTACACCTGCCTGCAAATCTTCCCGATTCATGTTGGCGGGACCAAAACACAGCACGTCCGTGCTGGCAATCGGACGATGCGACACGCCCAGCACGTCGCGTACGACCCCGCCGATGCCGGTGTTGGCGCCGCCGAAGGGCTCGATCGCCGAGGGATGATTGTGCGTCTCGACCTTGAAGGAAAGGTCATATTCGTCGTCGAATTCGATCACACCGGCGTTGTCCACGAACGCGGATCGCACCCAGGGCGCGTCGATTTTCTCCGTCGCAGCCATCAGGTACGTCCGCAGGATCGAAAAGATCATGTCCGGGAAATGCTCGGGACGGGTCTGACGATCGAAGCCCGCCTCGTACTCGCAGTCGATCTGCGCTCGAAACGTCTTATGCACACAGTGTTCCGACCAGGTCTGCGCCAGGGTCTCGAGTTCGCCGTCCGTCGCCGGTCGATTCTCGGCGGCGAAATAGGCTTGAATCGCTTTCAATTCTTCCATGTCCAGTGCCAAACGCCGTTCGAGGTTCACCGCCTGCAGTTGGTCTTCATTCATCCCAACCAGATCGATGTACGTCGGGGGGACGATTTCGCCCTCCTGAACGACGAACTCAGGCTGCATCTCGCCGATGGCGTAGCGCTGGATAACGTCGTTGAAGAGAAAGGCCTCGGCGATTTGCTCCATTTCAGCGTGGGTCAATTTTCCTTCGAGTTCGTAGCGCTCTCCTGTGGCGACCGCTTCCACGCCCCCATTCTCGAGACGATGGATGGCGCGCAGGAGCTCGTTGGCCACGTTGTCCGTCACACCGGGCAGGAAACCGACCTCGATCACGCGTACGTTACCTTCTACGGACCGAGCGGACCCGATCGTGTCCGAATCGGACAAGGTGAAGTCGTACTGCTCTGTGACCGGGTCGCAAATCAACCGTTCGGCGATTTCCCTGGGAGCTTCATCCGTGAAACGACCTTTCAGGAAATAAAGATCACGAACTCTGATGGACACGGGTTGGTGGATTCCGATCGAGGGGAGCTGGGACGATAAAACCTCACCGCGTGTTGAGAGCGGTGAGGTGACTTCGATGCGACAGAGGCGCTGTGTAGCGCTTTGTGATCCCGATACAGCCATATCGGGAGTGTATTATACATCAATTCTTTGGCAGGTGTTAATCTACAACCTTAAAATTATTTGTTCAAACAATTTCATTGCTTGAAATCAGCCAAAGCTTGATCCAGATCCGCAATGATATCCTCGGCGTCTTCGATGCCCAGGGCGTAACGCACCAGACTGTCGGATAGACCCGCAGCCTTACGTTCCTGCGCGTCGAGGGAGAACAGCGCCGCAGGTTGTTCGATGATGCTCTCCACGCCGCCGAGAGTCGGCCCAATGTACGGCAAGCGGAGGCGATCGATGAACCGCCCGGTGCCCTCGAAATCGCTGTCGATCTCGAAACTGACGACGCCCCCATGGCCTTCCATCTGCCGTTGGGCGACCTCGTAATCCGGATGACTCGGCAGACCGGGATAGTAGACACGTTTCACTGCGGGATGGGCCTCCAGGTACTGCGCCACTTTGATTCCATTCTCATTCTGGCGCTGGACCCGCAGGGCGAGCGTCTTCAGACCGCGCACCAGTAGATAAGCATCGAGCGGATTGCTGATGCCGCCCATCACGCCGCGTGCGTCCAACACCGGCTGCAGAAGCTTGCGCCCACCGATAACGACGCCGGCGAGCAGATCGTTATGGCCGCCCAAATATTTCGTCGCACTGTGCGCCACGAGGTCGATGCCGAATTCGAGTGGACGAAGATTCATCGGCGTGGCGAAAGTGCAGTCCACCATCGTGGTTATGCCGGATCGCTTCCCCAACGCGGCCACGTGCTCGATGTCCTGAATTCGCAGGTACGGGTTGGTGGGCGTCTCGACGAAAATCAGGCGCGTTTCCGGCGAGATCGCCTTTTCCAGTGCTTGCGGATCTGCGGCAGGCACCATCGTCGAGGTGACACCCCAGTGCGCGAGAAATCCGGTGGCGAAATCGCGGGTCCGGTGATAGCAGTCGAAGGCCATCAAGAGATGATCGCCGGCGGACAAGAGTGCCGCCATGGTCGTGGTGATAGCGCACATTCCACTGGCGAAGAGCAAAGCCTTTTCACCGCCATCGAGATCGGCGAGTTTCCGTTCAGCGACCGTTTGCGTGGGATTGCTGTAACGCCCGTATTCATTACGCACGTTCGCGCTCCCGTTCGATTTGGCGTGCATGAAGTCCAGAATTTCATCCGTGTCGGTAAAGGAATAGGTCGAGGTCTGCACGATCGGCGTCGTCACCGCGCCGAAGGGCTTCGGCCGCTGTTCGCCGGCATGCACGGCACGCGTCGAGTGATGCTGCTTCATGGTTTTTCCTCCTGGTTCATCCGCGATCCAGGCGATCTGCTTGCCAACAGCGGAAACGAAATTCGCCGCAGCAGGCGCGCATTTCCGAGAATCGTCGATTGGTTACAGAGAGGGGAAAAATATGAGAGCCGTCTCAGCCCATCATACCGGTTGAAGCGGCTCTTGTGTGCAATTACGCCACTCTCATCTCCCAGTACCCGCTGAGGGTCTGTCGGAATTGGCACCATAGCAATCGAACTGCTTGGTTGCCGAGGTTTCACAGGGCCGATCCCTCCACCTCTCTGGATGAGTATTTCTCATCGAGTGATATTCAATTGTCCGAGATGATAGCACAAGCGCGGGTTCTCGTCAAACGCCCGATCGAATTTGACGCTGCCCATGCATGCTCCACTACCGCCGCCCGCGATGGAAAAAGGCGGCCGCATCACATATTCCATTCGTTTGTTCGGCGCAGCGAGATTATTCGTCGAGCACGCTGCGGGCGGCAGCGAGATCGTCTGCCCCGAGAACCAGACGCGTGTTCGTGGCCAGATAGGCCAGGTTTAGGTTCACGCCCGCATCGCCGAGTTTCCCCGCGACCTCACCCAACGTTCCCGGCTTGTCTTCCACATCCAGGATCAGCACATCGTTTTCTGCTTTAACCCGGATTCCCGCGCCTCCGAGCGCTTTCCGCGCCGCAGCCGCGTCTTCGACCAGGACGTGGACCTCGCCCTCGCCTGCGACGGTCACGCCGCTCAAGCCTTCGATGTTGACTCCGGCGTCTCCGAGGGCCTTTCCTGCTTTCGCCAATTCCCCAGGACGATCTTCGAGCATGATGGTCAAATCGGTTGCCATGACTCCCCTCCTTCGGTTGATATCGATTGTATGGTCGATCGGATGAATAGATGAGAAAATCGAATCCGTACCCGATTTTAGCTTAGAACATTCCGGCGCATTTTTCAAGCAGCAAGCTGTGCCGTTAATCCGCGGCGAGATCGGCCAACGACGAAATGATCAGATCGGGCTTGACTGCACGCGAGGGCGGCGTCCCATTACCCGCAAGATCGATCCACACCGAGAAGATTCCCAACTTCTGCGGCGCCTCGACGTCCCAGACCAGATTGTCTCCCACCATCCAGGCGTCGTGCGCATCGATTTGGAACGTATCCAATACATGTTTGAAAACGCGTGGATCCGGCTTACCCATGCCCATTTCACCTTCGATAAAGATATGTTCGAAGAACGGCGCGAGATGGAAACGCTCGATCTTGGGACGCTGCTCAGAAGCGTTGCCATTTGTGACCAAGCCCAGGCGAACCCCCAGCCGGTGAAAGCCATCCAGCGTTTCGATCGCACCCGGAACTGGATAGAAGGACGATTTTCGTTCCTCGGTGTAGGCGTCAGCGAGTTCGTATGCCAGTTTGTCGTCATTTCGTCCGAGTGCCGAAAATGCACCCGCCACGACTTCCCGCCGGGCTTTGGGCAAATCCAGTCTGCCGCGCTGATGACGCGCCGAGTCGCTCCAGTATTCTTCGCTGCTGGCCTGGATCGCAGCGAAAAGCCGATCCGCCGAGAGACCATCGATCCCAGGAGCGTAGAGTCCACACACCCGCCGCCAGCAGGGATCGGATGTTGCCGAATGCACGATGATCGTGTCGTCCAGGTCCAACAGCATTACCTGTGGAAACGTATGCATCTATTCCACTACCTCATTGGCGCCGTGTACATCGAACCGGCTTACACCGGGCCATCAGCGAGCAGGATCTCAAATCGATCCCAAGAGTAATCCGATGGCCACCAGCGTGGGTGTGAGCAAGGTAATCTGCACATTTAAACCCCGTACCTGCACGAGTGCTGCGGTGTCATCCGCAAAACGCATCGCACCTCGAATGGCACGCCAGGCGAGCACTGCCGTCAACAATCCGAGCAGCGACCACGCTGGCAGTACACCAAACAACACGGCCAGAAGGATCGAAACGTAGGTCAGGATGAGAAAAGCCGAGTAAATACGAGCGCTCTTCTTCCGGCCGATCACGATGGGGTAATGCCGCCTGCCGACCTCCCGGTCCGCTTCGACATCCGGGAATTGGTTGAGCAGCAGCAAATTGGAAACGAGGAAAAACGGCACGAGGGATGCGACCCAGGCTTCGAGGAGTGCGAAATGCGTTCCGACGACCATGAGGGGGCCGAATCCAATACCTGGGGCGAAGAGACACAGCAGTGGGTAACGCGTGATCCAAGTCGTATAAAAAACAATGAGTACGATTCCGAGTAATCCCAGCGGCAGCAGAGTAAGGCCGCGGATGGTCAAGAAATAAACCCCGATCAATATCGTGATCGCCATACTCACGATCCCCGTCCAAAGTGCATAGAGCGCCACTTCGGGTTTGTGGGGCAGCGTACCGCTGCCGCCGCTGAACGGCGTGCGTTCTGTTTTCGTGTCCAAGAGGCTTTTATAATCGAGATACTCGTTCAATGCGTTGACGCTGATGTTTGCCATGATGGCGCCTACGAAGGTAAGAACTGCGGAAAGAACGCTCACGCTGCCGCTGGTCCAGATAGCCGTTCCGAGTCCCACGAAAACACACGCGGGATCTAGCAGAAGAAAAGGAACCCGCATAGGTCCCAACAGGTCTTTCACTTCGATCATCGTTCCCTCCGGCTATCGATTTTGTAAAATGGCACCGCAGTTACAACACCCAACCTGGAAACGAGGTTGCGTTTGGGAAAAAGGACCGAGTGCATGAAATCTGGCCAGCCGGTGAATGGACTCAGGAACGGGATTCAAGGAATTGCTTGATAGCCTGCAAGCGCTTTTCCCACGTTTGGCGGAAAGCGGCGCCGATGAGCGGCGTAAAGAGCTTCATCACACCCAAAGGATCGATCCACTCGTACACCGTCAAGATCGTCCCCTTCGCGTGCGCCACGAGGGAAATGCGTAAATTTCCCCGCATTCCGCCTCCCTGCCAGATATAGGTAATTTCCCTCTCGGGTTCGAATTGCCGGATTTCCGAGATCATGTTCAGCGCCAACAACGGCAGCATTTGCACTTTCTCACGATAGCACGTTCCAACACCCACCCGCCCGGATGTAATCTTCTGCACCAGGAGCACCTTGGAATCTGCCTCCTGCGGATGGTTTTCAAATTCCTTCATGAAGGCAAACACCGCTGCCACCGGGCGTGCAATGCTGACCGTTCGCCGAAATTCCATGATGGACTCCTTTTAAGGAATCAACACACTAGGGTCCTATATCCGACTCGATCAACGCCAGGAAGAAATCCCCGACCGTCCGCCACAACCACCACGCACCAACGACGATCAGCGTGACGGAAAAAACCAGCCCGGTCAAGAGCGGATAATTTTCTGCGAAAATAGTCATGACCAGGTCCCAGGTCAAACCAGATGGTTCAACGATGTAGAACGCGAGCTGCGTTGCCAGGTGATAGATACTCGCAACAGCAAGAACGAGGCCTGCAACAAACGTGACAAAAGCGATGATCCCATAAACGACGTTCTGCCGCAGGCTAACTTCCCGCGAACTTTCCAGCAGGATCTCATCGACCAACATCTCCGCCTGCGGCCAGGATAAGCCATGTTTTTCGCAAATCGCAAAGAGGATATCGTCCCTGCCGACGCCGCCCGTCGTTCGTGCAACGACGAAATCCTGGATTTCGTCACGATCGAAAGACGACTTTTCTTGCAAAGCGCATCTCCTCGCTGAATTACTCTTCGATTAAAGCCTGCAGCGTCTCTGCGTCGAAAGGATTTCGACCATCTTCAAGTTCTACGATCCACGCCGACCGAGTGGGTCCGAAGTAGAGATAGGCCGGTGGATTGTTGGATGCCAGTGTATCCAGAAAATATTGGAACTCCTGCGCGGCGTCCGTATAGCGGCCCAGGAGCGCTAAAGCCAGCCCGCGGCTGTCGTTGGTGTAGCCGGAGGGATTCATCTCGACGGCCAGGTCACAATGCGGCAGCGCCTCTTCCGGCCTACCCGCCAGACTCATGTACCAACACAACGTATTTTGAAGGTCGGCAGATTTCGAATGCTGCGCCTCGAACTGCAGGAGCAGATCGATCGCCTCATTTTGGTTGCCCGGATCTTGACGGAAGAGCGTGATGGCAAGGTTGATCACCGCAGGTTCGTAACTTTCGTCCTCTGCCGTCGCCACCTGGAAGTCGGCCAGTGCTCGCTCCAGGTCCCCAGCCTGGCCGCGGTTGAGGTAAGCAACGCCTCGGTTGTTATAAGCCGAGATCAATTCCGGGAACTTCTCAACAGCTTCGGAGTAGTATGCGATCACTTCGTTGATATTGGAATCCTCCGCATAATCCTCGATCAAACCCAAGAAGAAATAGATCCGGCCTGCTTTCGAGGCATCTTGCGTATCTTCGATCAAAGCACGACGGAACACTCGTTCGGCCAGATCATAGTGCTGCAGCGACAACTGAACACGCCCGAGCACGTAGAGCGAAAGCCAACGGACGTCTCTGGGCAAATCGGTATTGACGATCGAATTCAATTCCTCCGATGTGGCGATGAGCCAGCGCTGTTCGCTGCTCCCGATCCGTTCCTCGGCAGTCGGTGCGCTGACGATAGCGATAACCCTTCCACTGTCGTACTCCCCCCAGATGACGAGCGAGGCATGAAACTGCTCACCCATGTGCTGCGCCGCCCGCTCGTTCGAAACCGTCTGCGGGAGCAGCTCGATGCGTACGCTTTCGAGTTCGGTTTCATCTAAATCCTGCTGCAGTGCCTCTTGAATACGGCCGGCGATGTTGTAGCCGATTTGTTCGCTGCCGTAGTTGGCAAATTCGCTCACCAGGATCAGCGTCTCGTCTGCCGCGGCCGTATTCGGCCAAAGCGAAGAAGTCGAATCATTCCTGACATCGAAACCGAGTTGGCTGGCTACGTCCCGCCACAATCCACTCAGGGCCAGAAATCCGGCAATCACTACCAATCCCGTGATGAGTATCGTAAGTTTTTTATGCCGCATCACGCGTTGGCGCAGACCGATCAGGAAATTCGAGGGTGCACGCCGGAAAGCATCGCGGAACTGCTTTTCATCTGTGGCGGATCGGGACTGAAGGGCAGAATCCACGCTGCCTTCGGGGTGAAATCCGCCGGCAACCAGCAGTGCATCGCGCTCTTCCGACGAAAGTCGCAGCTTAGATGCCAGTTGAAGCACGTCTTCCCGATTACGGGGCCTGCTGGTCTTGCCCTCCCGCCAACGGAAGATCGTCTGCCGACTCACGCCAAGCCGGCGGGCAATTTCGCTGTCGCTCACACCGATGCGGTCGATGTATTCGGAAACAAGCTGAGAGAAGTTCCTCATCACACCATCGTTGTTGCAAAGAATGTTGCATCAAATGTAACACACCTGGCGCTTGAAGTGTACTGGGGCTTTGGCAGGATGAGGGCAAATTCCAAGATATACCAAGGAGGTCCCCCATGTCCACCCGAAGAAGTCCGAAGACCAAGATGGCTTGTCTCGTGCTGCTGGTCCTGCTGCTTGCCGGCTGCGCAGCGGCGCAGGACGCTTCGAAATCCTACAGCCGGGCGGTCATCAATCAGGGGGAAATTGTGCCTGCCGAGAGGGTACGCGTGCACGAATACTTGAATTACTACGAGCAGCGCTTCCCCGAGCCCATCGATCAACCACTCGGGCTGGATTTGCGTCTCGGCAACACGCACATCCCTACCAGCGGCGGGGAGGTCTGGCTTCAAATCGGCCTGCAAGCACAGAGTTTGGAAACAGAGCCGCGTACGCCCATTAACCTTTCGCTGGTGCTGGACTGCAGCGGCTCCATGAACGGCGACAACAAAATGGAATCCTTGAAGCAGTCGTTGGAAGTCTTTCTGCTGAGCCTGCAGCCAGACGACGTGATCTCGATCGTCGGCTACGAAAACAAAGCCTACGTACTGCGCAGCGCCCAGCCATTGGGCGACGGCCGCTGGGTTCGTAGAGTCATCAGCGGATTATCCCCGGGAGGAAGCACCAATTTACACGCCGGTCTGATGCTTGGCTTCGAAGAGGTCGAGCGCAGCTTCGACATCCGCCGCAACAACCGCGTCATTCTGCTCACCGACGGCATCGCCAACGTCGGCGTGACCAATGCGGAACGGATCGCCGCGGATGCATTGGCCTACAACCAAAAGGGAATATACCTGTCCACGGTCGGCCTGGGCCTGGACATGAACGACGAATTGCTCAACACGCTGGCCGATCAGGGCCGCGGGGCTTACCACTTCATCGACTCGGCGGAGGAGATGGACAAGGTTTTCCGTGAAGAGGTGGATGGCCTCGTCGAGCGGGTGGCCAACGACGTGCGCGTCGGCATTCAGCCGGCGTCCGGTGTTCAACTGAAAAGCGTGAGCGGATACGAAGGTCCGCTCTCCGGAGACGGCGTGCAGGTCGTCCTGTACGACATGGGCGCCGGACAGAGCCAGGTGCTGATTGCCCGCCTGCAGGTCTCTCCACGCCAATCCGGTCAGCAAGCGCTTGCCGAAGTCACCCTGCAGTATACCGACGTGTTCGCCCAACAATCCCGTCAGGTCAGCGGCTGGGTATCCGCCCAGGCCGTGACGACGGATACGTACAATCCCGTCGGCGACATCGAGGTGTACAGAAACGCCACGATCGTGAAAATGGCGGAAGCGCTTAAAACGATCGACGCGCTCTGCGATGCGGGGCTTTACGAGCAGGCGTGGGACATCGCTTACGACATGGAACACGAACTGCGTACGGTCGCCGCATTGGCGGGCGATGCGCAGATGGTGGAAGACGCCGATCTCTTTTCCCGCTACCAGATGACTCTGGAAAACGTCCTGGGGTACGACCCGCTGGAAGCGGATTTCGACGTAGATACGATCTCCTCGCAGGACCAGGATCAGCGCTGGGGAGATCCAGGGAATTCTACGCTTCCCACGATTGACGTGGATTGAAGTAATCAGGACAACGCCAGATCACTTACAAAATACAGACCGGATGGTAAAGATTCACCATCCGGTCTAAAAGTTATCCCAGGCAAAGCTAAGGGTAACCAGTTGATTCACGCATTACTCTTCAATGAATCGGAAACTCTCCACCATCTGCGAATCGTAAGCTTTGCTGTATTCCGCATCAGCCGGGAAGTGATAGGACTGGCCGGTGCGCCAGGTGGCCGCCTTTCCCAGTTCTGGTGCGTAGATAAAGACGTAGCCGCCGTTAAGCAGGCATGTCGATTCCTCGATCGGTTTCCCGTCACCCTGCACCTGCACACGTATGAACCCGTTCCCCTCGACGGGTGTTTTCTCCCCCACCCTGAAACATCCCCCGTAGACTGCATCGACCAACGCCTCGAGATCATCCTCGGCGGCGACATTCCATACCACGATCTCCCAATAGAAGCTCGTCCCTTCGCTTGCCAGCATACGCTCGAAATCGTTCTCGACCCGCGCACAGCCATCGAATTCAGTACGGTAACCATTTCCGGAGGGAATTTGCGTGGGCAGTGTGAGCTCGGAGTAGTATTCGCTGGTAATGAAGACCCGGTCTTCCCCTTCGATCACCACGACGGGGACGACGCCACCCAGCGGCCGGTAGGAGCTGTCGGTCTCCGTATCGTTCCAGTAGCAATCCGCATCGAAACGGTAATGCTGCCTGGGAACGCGCATCGAAAAGCCCAGACGGTGATTGGTATATCGATTCCATTCACCGTCGATTTCCACGAGTTCCGATTCGCTGTTGGGTTCGGTAAGTGGGACGGTTGGCGCCGGATTCGATTCTTCCAGCGCGCCTGTCGCAGAAGGCGCCGCGACAGGATAAGTATCACAAGCCGCGAGGATCAAACTCAGCAGAACGAACAGGATGGGTTTCGGCAATTCATTCATTTCGATGACTTCGTTACTTCGTTTGGTTTTCAAACCACCTGACCAGTCTTAGTGAGGAAGATCCATCTACAGCGCGGGAATCACTCGATCTCGGAAACCGGTACTCCGCTTGCTTGCGCAAGGAAATCTCTGAAGGTCTCGATCTCGACCTGTTTCTCGATGATGCGGTCAGGAATGATTATGTTATTCTGGTTGTCGGTAAACAGTATAAACCCCTCTCGGTAAGCGTAGATTTTCTGGATGCGAGACCACCCTATCCAGGTTTTCCAATCTTTGAGATTCATCTGCACCGCCTGCGAATCGACGACGATCTCGTACCGCTCATTTTCAGCCTGGTTCCTGCGAAAAGCGCGTTGGATGCGCCAGCGGAGCAGCGTTTCATCGAGGTTGAGAATCGAGAAACCGAGAACGAGGATCAAAAAGCCGAGGATGATCGCACCGATTTTGATCAAATCGTTGACACCCGGATTTCCACTCACCTGTCTGAGCAGCACCGAGATGATGAACAGCAGGGCGAATTGGATCAGCTCGATCACGATGGCGGCGACCAGAATCACCATCAGAATCTTGCGAAATCTATAAAACGGGCGCAGTTTCTGACGCGCCGTTTGCGCGGATAATACATCGTCAATTTCCGTAGTGAGCACAAACGAGAATCTCTTACTCGAACCCGTATCTTCTTCCAAGTTCCTCTCCACTTTTCGCTGGGGTGCCGGCATCTCGCTCACGCGATCCCGGCCAGTTCGTCATCGATGCAGCGTAAGGTCATGTCCACGTCGTCCGCGGTCAGCACCATGGGCGGTTTGATCTTGATCACGTTGTGAAACGGACCGTCGGTACTGAGCAGAATCCCGCGCTCGTTGAGCCGCTGGACCAGTTCATACGCCTCTTCCGCGGCCGGCTCGAGCGTCTCACGATCGCGCACCAGCTCGATCCCAAGGAACAGTCCCGCGCCGCGCACGTCCCCGACGAGGGCATGCTTCGGCACGAGGCGCCGCAGTCCCTCCTGAAAACGTTCGCCCAGCTCGAACGCCCGCTGCTGCAGTTTCTCGTCTCGAATCACATCCAGCACGGCCAATCCGATGGCGCAGGAAACCGGGTTTCCGCCAAAGGTGGAAAAGAACTCCATCCCGTTGGCGAACGAAGCCGCGATCTCTTCCGTCGTCACGACCGCCGCCATGGGATGGCCGTTGCCGATGGGTTTGCCCATGACGACGATGTCGGGCACCACGTCCTGCAGTTCGAAGGCCCAGAAATGGCTGCCCGCACGCCCGAATCCGGTCTGCACTTCATCCGCGATGCAAACCCCACCCGCCTCGCGCACGTGCCGAAAAGCACGCTCCAAGTAGCCATCCGGCGGGACGATTTGCCCTCCGCACGACATCAGCGGCTCGACCAGGAACCCGGCGATCGGAGCATCCGCGTCCTGGATCACGGTTCCAACTTCATCACCATACGCAATCCCCGCTTCGCGTCCACATCCCTTGTGTGTCCCGCGATAGCCATCCGGCATGGGGACGACGTGCACCCAGGATTCGGTCCTGCCGCAGCCGCCTGGCCCCCTGAATTTGTACGGACTGAGGCTGATCAAATTCGCCGTATGCCCGTGGTAGGCGCCTTCGACCACGAGGAAATCCATGGCACCCGTGTGCGCCATGGCCAGACGCAAAGCCAACTCGTTCGCTTCGCTGCCTGAGTTGAGCATAAAAACGGTGGTGAGCGAATCGGGCAGCGTCGCACACAAACGCGCCGCATAGTCCGTCAGGCCGTCGTAGAGGTAGCGCGTGTTCGTGTTCAACTGGGCCATCTGGTGTTGACCCGCCTCGACGACGCGCGGGTGACAGTGCCCCACGTGGCACACGTTGTTGACCAGGTCGAGGAACGGCCGGCCGCGCCGGTCAAAGAGGTACTGGCCTTCTCCACGAATCAACTTGTGCGGATGACGGTAGGCAATGGAAAGCGCCGGGCTGATATAGCGGCTTCGCTTACCAAGCAGCTCTTGTTTCGAGGCGCCTGGGTTTCGGAGAGGATGGACGTCGATCGTCGAGGTCAATCGCTCCTCCGCCTCCGCGGGATCGATTGTGTAAAGCCGTTCCATCAGGTCCCAGGCACGCGCTTCCGTAGTGAACCAGGAGGAACGATCGGGATCGATGCGTCGTCGTTCCGCGGCGATGAGCACCGAAGTGCACAACCGTCCACAGATCAGGGGGAAGAGCACGCCGATTTCACTCTCGAGCAGCGGACGGATGGAATGGTAGCCCCCAATGATTTCGGCGCCGGCGAGCAAGGGATCGGGCCGATCGAGGACGGCATAGGCCATTGCAATGGCGAGTTCGTCGACCGTCGGATTGCGCAGCGCATCGCTGAAATCGAGCAGGCCCGAGATGCGCCCATTCCGAAGCATCAGATTCTCATCGTTGACGTCGCCGTGGATGATGCTCTGCGGCAAATCCGCGAGCCGGGGACCGGTGCACGCCGCATAGAAGTGGAACATCCACTCCACGATACGCCGCCGATTGGGCGCGCGAATCAAATCGATCGTGCTGCGGTGCTGCGCGGCCCGGGTCAGGTCCCAGGGATGGGTTCGCCGGGCGAGGGGATGTTCGAACGCGGCAAGCGCCAGGTCGACTTCAGCCAGAACCGCCCCCAGATTCCGGAGTTGGTCGTCCCCCGGGACTCCTGCCGCAATCCAGGGCGTCCCCGAGACGAACTCGAACAGCCGGGCGCGTAGTGTGTTTCCATCTTGCGTCCGGTAGGATGCCTCCTCTGCACCCGATCGGGTGGATATCTCCCTGGGTAAATCCAGTTTCACACCCGCGGCCTGCAGGTGGGCCACGATTTGCCGCTCCATTTCGAGTACCTCACTGGAAATACGCTCCGTTATGCGTTTGAGAACGTAGCGCCGGCCATCCGCCAGCGAGACGAGATAATTTTCATTTTCACCGCTGAGCGGCTTGATCTCGCCGTCCAGGCCGTATTCGGCTCGGACCAATTCGACGTAGGTTCCCAGGGACGGCTGCGAAAACTCCGCTTTCATTCCAGACGCTTTCCCATACTGAGGCGCTCTTCACTCTCGTATCCGAGCGTCCGGTAAAAATCGACGACGGCCGCGTTCGTCGCACGCACCTGAAGGTTCACCTTCGGGCAGCCAATCCCCGCCAGACCGGATTCCACTTGCCGGACCAACGCAGAACCGATCCCCTGCCTGCGGTAGTCCGGGTGAACGGCAACGTAGTACAGCCAGCCGCGGTGGCCGTCGTACCCGCCCATCGCGGTTCCCACCAGCGTCTCGTCGACGAGCGCAACATAGAACAGCTCCCGCTGTACTTCGAGCTTGCGCACGATGTCTTCCTCGGGAACGTTCCACGATGACGAATCGGGGAAAACCGTGCGCCACAAAGCGGCGACTTCAGCTTGGTCGGATTCGGAGTAGGTTCGTATTTCCATCTGCTGCTCTTTTCGGATGCGCCTGCTTCCTGCTAAAGCATCTCACCTCGACACCTGTGATCCGGTTCGCGACATCGGATCGCAGATTGTAACCCGGGACGGGATTATCGATTCTCGATCAGCTCCAGACTGTTCAGCGAATTCCAATAGTAGGAATAATAACTTTCATCCGGCAGGAGGGAATAATCCATGCCGAAGTAAAGGTTAAATAGAATCCGGAATGAATTGACAGGGCTGATCCCGGGATAGAGCGTGTCCGTGCTCTTCCCGGGAAAGCAATAGGCATTCAGGATCGAAAAAGTCTCGTGAATGGCCTGCGGTGAAGGGGACTTCCAGTCCAACAACGACCGCGGACCGTGATCCGCCTGTAAGATGATCACGGGAGGCGTGCCCGGCTTGGAAAGGATCGCTTCGACGATATCTTCCAATCTGCCATTGAGATACTGCAACTGTTCCACGTATCCCGTATGATACTCCTCCACACTTCCCTCAAAATCACTGCCGTCCATGTAGCTGAACGGCCTGTCGGGCAATTCGATCGTTCCATCGGGCTGGAACACGAACGGAAGATGGGGCAGGATGACGTGGGCAAATACAAACTTCGGGCCGGGAATGACGTCGAGGGAGGGCAGTGTATCGAGAATGTACCGCTGCCGGGCGATATGGCCGCTGTATGAAACGCCGAAGGCCATTCGATTGAAGAGGATCGAGATCTTGGCAGGGTAAACCACAATCGATTGCGAGAGCAAAATCGATTCGAAGGGATTCAAGCCGTGGATGATCGGATCGAGAAGAATATCGGAGGACGTGATGTCGGTCAGAGAAAAACCCGATTCGAACGTGACGATGTTGTACCCCATCTCCTTGAAAGTCTGCATGACCAGGTTCTGATTCAGATAGCTCGACAGTACACTCGCCGGGACGGTTCTGGGTTCCGTCTCTGGAATCACGTTCTGTACGTAATCGAGATTCAACGAAGTGATCAGACTCAAAGCAGTCTTCGTGTAGTTGGCGATACTGTCCCGAGCGACGTAGCAGCCTTCTGATTCGAGGAAGTCGAGAAAACCTGAATTGTCGTAGCCATAGATTTCCCGCAGCACATCGGCTCTACCATACGCGTCCAGGATCAGATAATACACATCCGGCAGCGCGGCGGCATCTTCTTTTCTTTCAACCTCGGTCGCCGCATTGGTGTTTCGCTTCGTGTCAAATTTCATCACCGTGACGATATGCCGGCCGATGAGGATCGCCGAGGTGATGATCGAGGAAAGCACGAGGATATTTATCAGCACATCCATCATCCGCAGCCAGGAGGCGCGTTTGTGGATCGTGAAAATGATCCCGATTACGAGGCAGAGCGGAACGAGGAACATGATCGTCAGCGCGATGCGATTCTCGTCTTCCTGAATGCCTGCGAACCTCGACCCGAACAAGGTGGTCAGCGCGGAGGTCATCCATGAAGGAATCCGTCCGGACTGCAGGAGACCGAGCAGAAGCAGCGAACTGGTAACCGCCGAGGTTTTCCAACCTTTCGAGATTTTCTTGATCCCGACGAACAAAATGGCTGCTAGAGCGAGATAGATCAGGCTGGGCCGTACGATCCAGGCCAACTCGACCCGATCCGCGTTCACACCCAGCAAAGCAAGCACGGGCATGAGTGCGACGGCCACGACCTGAAGGATGGCTGTGCATGCAGATTCTTTATATGTCGTTGTATCTTGCATGATCGTAGATGATAAAACAGAAGCGGCACGAATAAAAGCATCTGGGCGAAATCGGCCCCTCGTCAACGGACGCTTGCGGGTCTGGAATCAGAAAATGAAGGGTATGAACCTTTTGGTGGTTTCCATGTAATCCGCATACGGCTGGCCGAAGCGCTCGAGGTTGTCCGCTTCTTCCACCCATGCGGTGGCGTACATGAACACGACCAGTAAGGCCAGGATCAAGAAGCCGAATCCCGAAGGTGATTTCAAGAACGCCCCCAGTCCGAGAAGCAGCAGTGAAGCGTAGAGCGGATGGCGGATAAATCGGTAGGCCCCTGTGGTGACCAATTTCGTCGTATTTTCCAGGTCTTCTTCTGGCGCCCCCAACGAGCGGAGCATATGAAAGCCGTGAAGCGCGAGCAGAAGAGAGCCAGTGAGCAGCAGCCAGGAAACGATCTGCAAAGGAGACATCGGATCCAGAAACCAGGAGTCAGCGTTGAGAACGACCAGGCCGAGCGTACACTCGAAGGCGAAGTAACGTAAGAAACGGTGACGATGCGGCCGGCGCAGCGTGAAGATCAACAACGAGATCGAGAGCACGATGAAAAGGATGAAATACGTCATTCCGATATTGTCCCTTTCTTTCCAGACAAGGTCAAATGCGAATGGTACTCAGTTCTCGCATGACCAAATGCTCATTCCATTTTTCGGGAGTGATCGGTAATAATGGTAGGCAGTTTGAGGGGGGAAGATTCCAAGTATGTGGTGGTATCGTGCTGGATGACATTCAATTTTCAAAAAACCACGTTCAGACCAATGCCAGCTTCGTCAGCGCCGGCTGGGTTTCTGTGGGTTTCATCGCCGAGCAGCTCGCCAGGGAAGGATCGCGGGGCGAGATCGCTTTCGACGATGCTTGCATGCACCTCATCGCAGTGAATTATCTTCTTCACAACATGGGATTCTTCGCCGTCTCGAGACACGGCGCGTTCGATCTTAAAATCTCCCTCGAAACCTTATTGTCCGCTTGGAAGACGCACTGCCAGTCCTGGAACGACGCGCCTCCTCCGGCATACGTTTCCTCCGATCAATATTTCCGCATCACCGAAGCCACCGCATTGTTGGGTACACACTGGTGCATGAATCAACCCGGCAGCGATGAGCCGATGTATGGTTTGGTGCGCGGTATGAGCCTGATCTACCCCTCCTTGTGGATGCTTTCCATTCATTGGCTCGACCGAACGGAACCCGTCCACTTCGACCGCCTGGATTTTTCTTCGCTCGAAATTGCGACGGCAGGATTCAAGTTGGATCATCCGCACCATCCGATTTTCCTGCCCTATACCCCGGGTCTTCCACTTTCTTCCGACTCGGCACCGATTAACGGCTAGCCCCCAATCACCAACCTCCGTTCAGAAGAACTTCCATCTCTGCTGATGTAAAGCGCGCTTGACACGGCATCCTGTTTATGCTATCATTCGAACGTAAAGTCGGCTTTACAATGGAGAAAGGGAACCCATGGCAGACAAGGTCATTAACCGAATCAAAAAGTACCGACTCCGGCACGAAATGACCCAGGAAGATCTTGCCAACGCCGTCGGGGTTTCGCGGCAGAGCATCAACGCCATCGAACGCGGCCGGTACGTTCCCAGCCTGCCGCTGGCGCTGCGCTTCGCCCGTTTGTTCGAGACCTCGATGGACGATTTATTTCAACTTCAGGAGGAAGCCTAACATGGCAGAATATCTTAATGCGTTCTTGAATTTCTTTAAACCTGACGAGCGCTTCATCATGCATCGCTACCGGTCTTCTCGGTTTGCCCTGATCGTGATGGTGGCGATGATGGCCGTATGGTTTGAATACGAATACTTCGTAAACGACACGATGCGCTGGGATTTGTTGATCATCCTCAGCACAGCGCTGGTAGCCAAAGTCGGGTCAATGATCTATTACCGGCTCAGACAGTAAAACCTCAGGGCGTACACTCCGGGGGCGGCGTGCCGCTGTAGGTCGGGTTGACCGCCGATCCGGTCTGCACGAAGGCTGCGCCGTCCCAGGTGTACTCCAGGAACTGGCGGTTGCAGGGGCAGCAATTCGGTTCTCCGTACAGGTAGAGCGACTCCTCCATCACGATCGTGTCCCCGACTTTGCTCCAGGAACCATGAACGCCGTCGTCGGTATAGACGTTCGTCATTCCCGCGCCGTTCCAGACGTAGATCTTGAGCAGCAGCACAGCTCCCGAACCGCCGTACACTTCGGGGACGATCAACAACTTCTGGCAGCCGAGGAACTCGTAGTAGCCGGCTTCATCCTGGATCTGCTTGATCATCGGATCGCCGCCGGCATAATTCCAGACATTGACCCACGAAGAGCCATCCCAATTGTCCACAGAGACGGTCTTCCCCGACGCTCCTCCGTCCGTGATGCGCACGCGTTGGTACGTGCCGTCACAGTTCAGACTCACCCCACCCAGCGGCGGCGAATCGGTCGCCGTCGGCGTCGGACTGCCGGGCTGTTCGGTTGACGTCGGTGTGGGCGCCTCGACGGTCGGCGTTGCGGTTTGTTCTGCCGCCGCGGCGATCGTCTCGAGGGCGAACGCGGTCTGCGTTGCGGCGACGCTCGTTGCCACCAGATCGTCATTATGGATGGGCTCCGGCGTTGGCGTCGACGTGGGCAATCCGCACGCCATAACGGCGCCCACGAGCAGCGCAAGAACGATGATCGGGAATCGGACCGTACGTGGTTTCATACTGCCTCCTCACCCCTATTAACGGTTAACCTGCTTGGATGTGACAGGCGGCGACGCCATCGCAGCGGAAGATCGAAACACCGCACCGCATTCATCGCGCATCGGCCGGCCGTGTCAGACGTTTTCGCCCGAAGTAGAAGAATGCGCCTATTGCCACGTAAAGAATGCCAACGGCAACGATGATGAATTTCGGCAGCGCACACCAGCGGGCAACTTCCGGCCAATAGGCAAGCTTGGTCCCCAGCAGTACCCGGATCAGGGCGTAGTTCTCCAGGGAATCCAGCAGCCCTGCTCCGATTTGTGCCCAGGCCAAGATCAGTCCGAGAGACGACAGAACTCGGGAACGAGACGACAGAGCCCGCGAGATCAAGACGCATCCCAACCCGATACAAATTGCATAGGAAAAGAGAAAGAGATAGTCGAGACCCAGATTCAAGCCGGCGAACGTCTGGCCGGCCTGTCCCCAGGAAGCAACGATCGCCTCGGCCTTCTGCAGCGACCCCGCCAACTCAAAAGCCACGATCCCCGAAGGCGCTTCCGCGGTCTTCAATGGTGAACCGAGCGCTTGCAGGCTGGTTCCGATAGCGAGCGTCAAAATCAATGCGGCCACGAATACCGGCTTCTGCGCTTGTTCCGCAATCCAATCGAAGGGACTCTTCGGTTTCATCCCTCACTCCTCCCGATTCGAATTTCGACCCTGCCGCCGTTGTCACAAGCTTATAGCATTGTAAATGCACTGGATGGAATTGCAAAATGCAGCTTCATTTCCGTCGATACGTTATCACGAATCGCCGCACCGGCGGAACCTCATCGTCCATGAAATCCTGAAATGATTGCTCCACCAGACCGAGAGATGTAAATCCACCCAGCTCTTCCCGCGTGAGCGGCCAGGGAGAATTCCCGGGCGGATCGTCACCATCCCGGCCGCGAGCGACGAGCAGCAACGTTCCGCCAGGCGCCAGGAGAGCGGCGATCGCCGGGATTGCCTGCCGGCGGAGTTCTTCTGGCAGTACCTGCAGCGTGTACGATTCGAGTACGAAATCGAAAGATTTTCCCCACGCCCTGGGGATCCGGAATAGATCCGCAGCGACATATTTCACGTCGGATTTCGGAAACCTGCGGCGGCACCAGCGAATCGCGGTGGGTGAAACGTCGAACGCCGTGGTCGCGAAACCGCGCCGCGCCAGTTCCTCGGCGTCGTCCCCCAATCCGCACCCGACGACCAGCGCCTGTTTCCCCGCGCCATCGACATCGTTTCCATCCAGCCAGCGGACCAGATTCGGATTTGGAACCAGGTCGGCCCAGGAGATGGCCGCCGGATCACTCTGCGCCTGGACGTACACCGACTCGAACTCGTTCAAGGAGTTATCCACCAAGATCCTTCGATCTACAGTATCCAAACACCGACTTCGGGTTATGAATAGAACAACCTGGGAACCAGATTAGCTTCGCGAGTTTATTGGCGATTGTAGCCAAGCGGGGAGAAGATGCAAGCATGAAAACACGATCCACTTCGATGGAAAGATCCGACGTGGATCGCGAAGTCTTCGGTCCCTTCGTGCTGGGAATTACCAGATGCCCGGCAGCAAGCGGTAGCGCACCCGCTCGGTATAAGCTTTATAGCCATCGAGTTCGTTTTGCAAATCCCGATCCTCGAGCGCCGTACGCAACACGAACAATCCTGCATTCAATACCCCGATCAGGAAGGCCCACCAGGATGCCAGCAGCAGCGGCAGGCTCAATTCGTACAATATCGAGCCCACGTAGCCCGGATGGCGCACGAAGCGGTATGGCCCGCCGCTGGCGACGGCGTGCTCACGCTCGGTCTGAATGCGCACGATCTGCGAGAAGTAAGCGTTCGATCCCGTCGCCCAAACCACCAGCGCGTAGCCGGTCCCCGCGGCAACCAGGGCAGCGATTTGCAGCATCGCGGGGAACTCTCCCGACCAACCAAAGCGCCGATCGAGTCCGGCGACGACCAGTCGGGCCAGGGTCGTCATCCCGATCACCCCCATGATGGCCGTGTCCCAGGATTTACCGCCTTTACGAGGACCCAATCGCTCGGCCAGCAGATCCGGATTGGTGCGCATGATAACCACACCCGTTGCGATGGTCCATACGAAAGTAATCGCAACTACCGCCCAGGCCGGCCACCAGGCGAGCGTGCCGGCCGACCAGAATAAGGCCACGCCGAGGATGATCGTTCCCATCGTTTCTCGGATGGCAAAACGCAGCAACAGTTTATCCTTCATTGCTTCCATCTCCTGATTCGAGTACGACGCTATTTTTTACAGCGCTAGTTGGCGAAGATGATTTCCAGCAGATTGCCCGGGTCGTCGGACCCTTCGAGCGTTTTCAGATTGTAAATTTCGGTATGGCCGCATTTCCGGCACGAAACATAAGCATAGCTACAGAGCTGAATCTCGAACAAGCGAGATAGTCTCGTGCACGACATGGCCAAACGCTCGACGTGTCCACCACGGCTGCCGCATTTTTCGCAAATAAAAGCTTCGCTCAACTGAACTTCGGTGTTCGCCTTAGATCCGCCTTCCTCAATCGCTGCGGATAACGTTTGGCTACAAACGTTTTTTAGATTTAGGGGCAGTATACTATACCGGCAGGAAGCTGCCGGAAAGGAGGCTGTCACGTGGCTTGTACGATGAGGAACAAATTCCAGCCTTCAAGCAGGAAAATTGTGGGGATTGCGCCTCAGCAACAGCAGCCCCGGACGCCCGTTAATCCAGCACGAAGGATTCCCCGATCGTGACGAATGTCGATTGGTAGCGAGACCAATCCGATTCGTCGACGTACAGCGAAACCACCCAAATCCGGGTACCATCGGCATAGAAATAGATATATTCCTTGACGGGTTGTGAATAGACAACCTCGCGCACCGTGAGGCGCCCGGCGGGCAAGCCGTTGATTTCGAGATTGCATTCCGACTTTTCGATTTGGATGCCAAGCGCTTCGAAGTAAGACCGGACTTCAGTACACACGTCCTCGACGTCCACAATGCCGTACTGATATTGAAATTGAACCGTGATCCCGGCGAGCCAGATACCTTCATCGTCGGAATCTTCGGCCTCGAATTTGACCGTATCCCCCGCGAATTGCTCTTCGAGTACGTTCCAACGTTCTGGCAAGATAATGTGAAATCCGAGTACCCCGTGTGCCATCCAACCCGCCGGCGGCGGCGTCGAAGTCGGTGTGGGCGAAAACTCCGAAGTTGGCTGGACCGCCTCACCAGGGGTGGATGTCGCCGTTGGCTGTAACGTCGGGGTCGGCGTGTAGGTTGGCGGGAAGGTCGGTTGCACTCGAGGGGATCCGCTCACGGGTTGGCTGTTTCCACCCTGGCTGGAACCCGTATTCTGGCCTAAAGCAGGAATGTCACAGGCGATTGCGGCGCAGGTCAACATGATAAAAATTAAGAGAAGGGATTTCTTTGCGTTCATGCAACAACCTCGTTCGAGCATTACGGAGCGCTGTGCTGAGACGATTATGGCGATCGAATGGTGCACACTCTAACCCACTCTACGATAATTCGCAAGGTTCGGACGATAGGTCTTGCGGACCATCACTCGGATTGTGTGTTCAGAACACCATCCAGATTCGGAGTCCACACGTTCCACTGCACCCGGTCGGCCATCTCAGCCACGCCTGCTAATGGCACCGTGCGCGCCGTCAATTCATCGGCAAGTCTCCCCGGGAAACCCCACGACTCCGCTTCCGCGTACCAATCCACCGGTTCGGTGTTGGCGTCGTTGTCCGGGAAACCGAGATCGCGCGAAGCGCCGGGATGGATTTCCGCCTGCACGTAGGCCAGGTCGCAGTTCAGGCGCGTCCACAGCCCTGCCGTCTTGTGGAACCCGTCGTAGGCTTGACGGATGTGGGGTTTATCCGGCGCCGTCTGCACGTGGTCGGCGGAGGCGAAAGGCAGCAGCACCCGCAGCTCGGGCAGCTTCTCGCCGATCAAGCCGTAGTTGTTCACCGTGATGCGGTAGGGCCAGAACTCGGCCGTTTGCTCCGGTGTAGCCAGGTCGTCCGGCCAGTCGGCGAGTGTGAATACGCCGTTATCTACCAAGGCCTGGGTCAGCGCATGAGAAAACCAGCGCTGTCCGTTGATGTTGGGTCCCTTATTATCCAGCACATAATCCTGCCCGTCAGGAACTTCGAACAGCGGGCGGCCTTCGGGGAACGACGCATTCTGTATCCAGGACAAGTGGGAGTAATCGACGCTGATGCTCGTGGGCGTGTAGCTCTCGTGATGATAGTAGGGATTGTAGATGGGTACACGCTGGTCGTTGAAATGGCCGATCTCGAGCGGATACATCTCCGCCATGGTGGGATTCTCGCGGCCGACGAAGTATTTCAACCCGGTCAGGCTTTCCCCGTAGTACGCCATCACGTTCGTGGCCACCACCCCGGCGTGAGAAGAAGCGAACATGCCGACGTTCTCGTAAAGCGGTTGCACGCGGATCAGCTCATGAAGAAAACCCCCGTCCACGTCCGGGATGACGCCCAACGCGAAACGGATGGTGTCGCGCAGCGCCGCCAGGCTGTCCGGTCCGCCGAAATCGAATGTGCCCTCGCTGTGGACGCCACTCTGTGGATCGGTCTTTCCCGGCCACAGATGACTGATCGAAATCGCCCCGACGTCAACGGGATTGAATTCCAGGTGGAAAGGTGTATTTTCGAGATTGTACTTGTCGACGAACCAGGTGGAGGCCACGACTACGACCGGCGCGCTTTCGCCGTAGCGCGGTTCGGCGGGCACGTCGATGCGCACGGCGATGCGGCCGTTTTCCGCACATTGAATGTAGGTGTAGACGACGGCCCCCGGGCCAGCGCTTTGCGCTTCCATCGCTCGGTCGCTGTCATCTGATGCTGCAGCAGGGATTGGCGCTTCAGCGTCCGTCGATGTGGCCAGGGGAAGGTTGCAGGCTGCCAGCAAGGTCAAAATTACAATCGACATAAAAGCCAAGTATGTATTTCGTATTTTCATGAATGCATCTCTCCCACGGTCTTCAGCCTGAAGCGGTCATTGAACTACCTGGACGGCTGAGCCTCGGATCGCATCACCCCGCGCACGAAAAGACCGAAAGGGATGAAACAGATCAACCCCATGACCGAAACTACGATTACGTCGACGAGTGAGAAATCGGCGGTGGTAATGAGCGGCTGGATCAGCAAAAAGGCGATCAGCCCGATGAAGAGCATGTTGGCTTGAAACAGCAGTCCCAATGCAACAGGATAGCCAAAGGCTCTCCGCTGCCACAGGCTGGCGCCACCGATGATCAAAGCCGGGCTCAAGAAGAAATCCGCGACGTTCACGGCCATGTCGGTTTCGGCAATCGGCACGCCGCTGCCGAGCGCCTCGACCGTCAGGGCAAGGACACGCAGCAGAAACAGCGCGCCCATACCCATCAAGACGCCGCCAGCCAGGCGTTCCGGCACAGCGCCGCCGAGCCGTTGTCGAACAGCCTGCGCATCGATCGCCGCGACGAGTGCGATCATCGTGTATACGCTCATGCTGACCAGCACGAGATGCATCAGGAATGATAAGCCCGGCGGCATGACAAAGACATACACGAGATAGTTGTAGAACACGAAGAACAGCGCACCCGGCCAGAAGAGCAGCCCGATCAATTTCCCCCGCCAAGTAAGCCACATAGAAACGATCAAAATCGGCAGACCGATGCACAGGTTGACCACGTCGTTCGGCAGGAACGATTGCAGCAAGTCATCCGTCGGGTAGACGACACTGCGATTGAGGATTCCCGAAATTGAGGCGGCCGCCACGAGGATCGCAATGAGTATCGTGCTGACGGATATCAATTTGAGGTATTGCTTGATCGGCAATCGTGTGGTTTTCACCCTGGACGTATTCATAAATGTGCCTCCTTATCATGGAGTATAGATTTATGTACCTACTCTATTCTCGTGCAGGAAAAAAGCATAAATGTCTCGTTCGGATTTACTGTCGTCCTTACTCAAGGGAAACGTACACGGGGCATGATTGGAACGACGGATATCGTCATGCCGCCAACGAGAGTGATAACGAAGGATTTCATAGTGATCTTCCACAGCGAAGGTCACGCGAAGATACCCCTCTTCATCATCCACCCCGTGTCAGTGGCGATGCTCTATCAGATGTGTATCTCCATCGGATTGAGGAGACAGCATTGTTTTCAACATGACCTTGAATAGCAGAATCACGCCACAACTGATATAATTCCACTTTGGTTCTGCGGACGATAGATTTGCCGCACCATTAAAAACGTACTAAGTAGATCATCATCGGGCTGAGAGTGTGACTTGGCTCAATGGAGTCAAGGAGTACTTTCAGTGAATTTCGAACATTTTTCTCTCGACCCGCGCATTGCCTCTCAAATCGAGGCCATCGGTTTCACCACACCCACTACTATTCAGCAAGAAGCAATTCCACCCGTCCTCGAAGGTCGGGATGTGATGGGTATCGCCCAGACCGGGACCGGAAAAAGCGCAGCATTTCTCCTGCCGATTCTGCAGCGATTGATCACAGGCCCTTTGCGTTGCGTGCGGGCGCTCATCGTCGCACCCACACGCGAACTCGCTGAGCAAATATATCAAATGAGTATTGACTTTGGCAAAAACACCAAAGTACGGAGTGTATCCATATACGGTGGTGTGAGTAAAGTCAATCAGGTCTCGCGCCTGAAGCAAGGCGTAGAAATCGTCATTGCTTGCCCTGGACGCCTGCTCGACATCGTAAGTGATGGCGACATCGATCTTTCCCGTGTAGAGGTGCTGGTACTGGACGAAGCGGATCGCATGTGCGACATGGGTTTCCTGCCCGATATTCGGCGCATCATCAAGCTGCTCCCGCCCCGACGCCAGACACTTTTCTTCTCAGCGACGATGCCAAAAGATATCCGCAATCTAGCAGACAGCATCCTCAAGGATCCGGTCACCGTTCAAATTGGCAAGATTGCTCCGGCGAAGACTGTTTCACACGCCCTGTATCCGGTGCCCAACAATCTCAAGAAAAACCTTCTAATGGCACTGTTGGAACAAACAGCCACCGGCCGCGTGCTGATCTTCACCCGCACGAAGTATCGCGCCCGCAACTTGGCGCGTGATTTGAAAAAGCGCGGCTATCGCGCAGCCGAATTACAGGGAAACATGTCGCAGAATCAGCGTCAGAAATCGATCGACGGCTTTCGCAATGGAAAATTCGATATTCTCGCCGCCACCGATGTCGCTGCGCGCGGCATTGACGTGTCGGAAATATCGCACGTGATCAACTTCGACATCCCCGATACAGTCGACGCCTACACGCACCGGATCGGACGCACCGGTCGCGCCCACCAATCGGGCGAAGCATTCACCTTTGCAGGACAGGCGGACGAGCAGATCATACGCGACATCGAAAAATTATTGGGCACTCGTATCGAAAGGCGGCGTTTACCGGATTTTAATTACGGCAGTTTTGTGCCGGAAAACCTGTTCGATAAGAGTCAGTCCAGTCCACCACGAAAGAGACAGCCACAAATCAAGCCCAATCAATCGCCCAGGTATGCTCCTGGCAATAATGGGGGCAACGGGCATGCTCGCAGCAGCAATACTCGTGACAGACATGCGAGCCATAACGCCGGGGGAAATTCCCAACGCCGCCGTTCGCAACGGCGAAAATAAGGATTCGCCAGTATGTCACCTGCAGAAAGACGCCGGCGGAATTCTTGACTTCACCTCGCCCCACGATTTGCATCAAACTCGTACGCTCCCATGTCGCATTGCGCATCACCATCACCATCTCCATCGACTGGACGATCCAATCCCAACAGGTCAGTCGCCGTACAGATCGCGTCATCGGCCGCGTCGATGGCCGGGCTGCCTGACGCCGGACTCATCCTGAAGGCAAGACCGAAGAACGGCCCAGTCAGACGCGGGTCCTGGCACTTGTCGTGATTGCCTGAGATGACATAGGCATCTTCGCTGCCGCAGGTGAATTCCTTGACCTGGTGAACGAGGTTGTAATCCGAGTCGAGTCGTAAACCGTCACAATCTTCCTGATAGAACAGGAAGGTGCTATCACCGGGATCGAAGAAGTCGGCGTCCCCCAGAAAGATGTTATTGCGAGCTTCGATGCGTTCCGAGCCGTCGCAGTTATATCCCTCACGCGGCCCGGCGTAGATCAGACCATCCCCTAAGCCGTAGAACGTCGAGTTGATAATGCTGACCTGCTCGCCGCCGGTAAATGTGATTTCCAGCGCATTGCCAAGCGCCCGGCAAGGATCGACGTTAAAGGTAAAGGGCTGATCATCGAAAAACGTACAATTGCTTACCAGCAGGCTGTTGCTGAGCGTGGTCAAACCCGTCACTTTAACCGGGTTGCCGGCATTGCCTTCGGCGTGTACGCCATTGAGTATGACCGTCCCGCCTTCGCTGTGATAAAGCAGGTCCAGCCCATCGGAAGTGTTGTGCAGGAAACTCGCATTCTCGATGATCCAGTCGCCGCTTGTGGCTCCGGTACCGACTCCGTCGCCATATCCGCCCGCGGATTGCCCCCAGCAGCCTACAGGCTCCTGTTCCGGATAAGTCTCACCGCATCCGTTCCACTCCACGAGCCAATGGCGAAACGCCAGCGTACCGGCGTTCGAGTCGTCACCTTCGATATCCCCATCCCAACCAACCCAACCATTTGCGGCGATACGCACGTTTTCGACCGTCCAATCCGTGAGTCGTCCGGCCAAAATCCCGCTGCTCGCCAGGCCATGAATGTTCAAATCCTTGAGCAGCACCTTGGTCGAGTCCTGTGCATAGAGCCCGATCGAGGCCCAATCGCCGTAGGGCAGATCATCCCGATTGCAGGCCAGACCACCCGAATGGAACTCGACACAATCCGAATGATCGGTGATTTCCAAACAGGCGACCACCGCATTGCTTGTATCCGTCAGGTCGACGATCTGCCACGGGCGGCCGGTACCCCACAACTCGGGCGGATTGTCGCATCCGCTGTCCCATCCCCGGCCGACGATGCGAGTGGGCCGATTCGGGCTGGGACCACTGGGCACCGGCGGCATACGGCAGTCAAACGATCCTTCTTCTTCGCAGTCATCGCTGCCCGGGGCACCATAACCCATACGATAACTGCCCGTCCCGATCACCAGCGTACTTCCGCCCCCGATGCGCGGCGTTCCGCCGGGCGGCAGCGCCCGGAAGGGATGATCCCAGGCACATGCTTGCTTGCTGCCGCTTCCCGGGTAGGCGGCGTCCACGAACCCGCTGCATTCTTCGGGTGTTCCGCCATCGGGCCGTACATAGTAGGTGTTCTCATCGGGGGTTGAAGTATTACTATTGAACGACGCGCTTGTTCGTTCCGAAGCGAGGGAAACATCATCAAGCCGAGATGTTGTATCGCCCCTGCAACCTGCCAAAGCCAACGGAGCGAAAAGGATTATCGTCCACCAGGCAGATTTCCGAATCTGTATCATCATCCTTCCACTTTTAGGCTGTTTGCAGTTTTTGGATTGCACTTTCAACAGAACGTCGATCTTTTGCACTCAAGGAAGGATCGGCCGCCCATTTTTCATAGCGTGGCAGCAGCGCTTTAAATTCCGGCAGAAAGCCGGGCGTCATACTGCGGATCACGTCGCACAGCGCCCAGGTGGCTGTTGGATCTTGCGGGGGAACGTGACGCTCGAGGAATTCACGTACAAGATCGATCGAGCCGCGGCTGCACAGACGAATGGCGAAGCTGACGGCCTTCTTGACCTCCACTTCCGCATCGAACAGCAAACGCTCCGCCATTTCCAGGCACTGCTGTGTATATTCCGGGCGTTTCATCGGCAGACGGCCCGCAACGGTGACGCCGGCTCGCCGCACCCACTTGTTCTCGTCCGCCAGCCAGGGCTCCATGGCGCTCAGCCACGCTTCGGGTTTCTTGCGCACGATGGGCTCGAGGGCGTCCATCGCCAGCCGGTCGGCGTCCTCCCAGGTGATGCAGGTGCGGCACATCTCCTTCAGCAGAGGCACGATCTTCTGCGGAGCGGCCAGCTCCATGGCGCCCAGTGGGATCAGCCCGACGACGCGGCCTTCCCGGCCGTACTCGTCCCACAGCGAGCGCGTCAGCGGGATGAAATCGTCCGCCCGCTTGCGCACCGCTTTACTCAAACCTTTGCCGATGGTTTTGAGCACCGGAATGGGAATACCGACGGTTTCCTGCTGCTGGCGCAGTTCGGCCTTGATCCCCGCAATGCTTTTCGGTTCGAACTGCAGCCAGAGGTCACGCAGCGCGTCGGCGGTTTTGGTCGGTGAATTGGGGTCGTACGTAGCCAGGATCGGTTCGAGCTGAGCGGTGATGTCTTCATTCATTAATGATTTTCTCCTAATTTATTAGGCTTGATTGGTCCAACCTCACGGCCCATGCTTCACGACGCTGTAAAGATAGATGTTACTCGTCTGAATCTATAATCGTTGTCTTTATCACGCAAGAGTAGGATTTGGAGAATTCATCTCATTCATCGTAAATAATAAAATCTCACGAGCTAGGTGAATGACCCCCTTGCAGCCCTCTCCCACCTACCCTTGGTTCAGCCTTCTAAATCCTGGTTATTCTATTCAAAGAATAGGGTATGATAGATTCGGCCGGTCACTCGGAATTGGAGAGTTCATGAACATGCGTCTCAGAACGATTGTCATCTACTGTACGCTTCTGGCCGGATGCGTTTCATGCAGCCAACAAACCACCACTCCGCCACCTGCCGCCACGCCCACTGCAACGACGATTCCGCAGCCACAACCCGCACCCACGGCACGGGCTATTGAAAGTCAAACCGATTCATCCGCCGATGAATCCCTGGAAGACATCTGGCGCTATCCAGTTCAAAACGCGATCACCCTCTTCACCGCCTGCCAATACATGTTCGAGACTCAATACGCGCATCAACAGGGAGACATCGATCTCGAAAAAGCAAAGACCCAGTGGTCCATCGAATCGGACCTGCTCGTTTTCACCGTTTGGGATGTTCCAGCCGCCTACCACAGCGACGCGACGGCGACGTTGATGCTTCGCCTGGAAGACAACATGCGCACGTTGATCGAGTTGATCGACGCCACGGACGACGAAGATATGGGCAGCGCGGAAACCAGGGATGCCCTGCTGCCGATTTGTACGAAACTGCAGGACCTGCAAACCGAAGTCGTATTTGCGGCCATGGACGCCGGCCTGAGTGAAGCCGCCATCGAGGAGCTCGATCCTTCCGATTCGGAGTTGTTTACGGATTTCTACGATCGAATCTCGACCACGGAATGAACGATCACGGCCCGGATTCAACGACGGTATGCAGACCGAACGTTTCCAGATCGTGCACGGCCCGTTCCGGGTCGATGATGTGCCCCATCATGTGCACGCCGGATAGGCCGTTGAAGGCGCCAGCGAGATATTGATCGATGAAGGCGACCATCGCTGCAGCGGTGCTGTAGTAGTTGTCCTGATGATCGAGCAGTATTCGTACGCGACGCGCTACGCCATCTCGCTCCCCATCTGCCTCCAGCACGATGGCGTATCCGGGTAGATCTCCCTTCATGAACTTCGATGCGCTCAACACGATGCGGGCCAGCACGCGCCAGCCCAGGCGAGGTCGGATACCATCCAGGAACACAAGAATCTTGCTCACCAAATAGTTCAACAATACATTAGGAATCGCCCCATAAACGCCTATTTCCTCGACCCCCAAACGATCCGGGATATCACGCATTTCCGCCAGGTCGAGCAGCGTGGAAGGACGCCGTCCGTAGCGCGGCCCATAGTCGATCGTGGTGCGGTCCTTTCCCAGAGGACGAAACTGCCACTGCCCGTCTTG
>JARRPX010000028.1 GCA_037382465.1 Anaerolineales bacterium
TCATTTTATTTCCCAGGTGATATAATTTAAGCTGTTCCTCAGAAATGAGGGATAAAGGCTGCCCCGCCTGTGACAGTGAGCAACCGCTCTTCCCCTAACGGAGGGTTGGTTGAGCGGCCGTAAAAGAGTGGGCCTATCCACGTCAGGCATCCTAACGACCTGGCTGAGGCTGACAACGGGGCGGCCTTTTTCTTTTCCCACACATACACGGAACTGAACCCAAGAATAAGCGTCCGGATCGGCACCCCGACGGCACCCAGAGTTTCCTTCGTACCGCTGCTTCCTCTCGGACCTGACGGGGTTGGAAGGGCTCTGCCGCGTCGGACCCATCCGAACGCTCCCTGTGAGCATACCCTCCCAGGAAACGAGTGTCAACATCTACGCAGCTTCATCTCCGAACACATGTGGTGGAATCAATCGACACCGCCGTGGCGGTGTCGGCTGGCGGAGAGGGTGGGATTCGAACCCACGGAGCCTTGCGGCTCACGCGCTCTCCAGGCGCGCGCGTTAGGCCGGACTACGCAACCTCTCCATGCAAGAATATAGGGGCTTTCCTGTAAGTACGCCGGTGATTATAACATGAGGCCGTCAGCGGTTGGGCAGGCGCAGGACCCACAGATTGCGATCTTCTGCAGAAAGATAAACCATACGCCGGCCGTCGGGAGAGATCTGCCAATCGTTGTTGGCAATCGAAATCGCGGTCAATTGCGGATACGTGAGCTGGACCGCCTCCCCAGAGGCGGCATCGACCTGCCAGAGGGAAATGCCCGGGGCCTCCATTTCCAACGGGATCACCATGAGCATGTCGTCATAGCGCCAGCGATATGCACCGAAGAGGTCGAGTTTGATCCCGGGCGAACCGTCCGAGGGTACGATCCACAAGCCGTTGGCTTCTGGTTCGGAGGATAAAGCGACGTAGAAAGCGATGTAGCTCCCACCCGGCGATAAAAGTGCGCTGCGAGGACGTTCGGCCTCCATCACCAGGCTGGCAGCGCCCGTCTCGACGTCGACGCGCCAGATGCCCGACGGCATGGAGGGACCCAACCTACCGGTCACGTATATCCCCTCTTCGCCCTCCTCCCAGCCGATAAGGTAGCCGCCATTGACCGTGATCACCTCGTGCGCGTTCTCACCTTCGTAATCCGAGATCCATATCGTGCTCTGGCGCACATCCGGGTAACGAATACTGCGCGATCCCACGGACCAGGCGACCGAACGTCCGCTTGGTGAGAATTCAACGATACGCCCCTGGCTGGGGATGACCCAGCGTGTATCATCTGCCCAGCGCTCGACGTACGTTCGTCCCGCCTCCGGGTAGGCCACGAGAGTCATCGATCGAGAATAGACACCCACGCGCTCATGAACGACGGTACGCTCACCACCGGCAATCGGAACGCCATACAAGCCGGCAGGATAATATTCCCCGGGTTTATCGAGAAAGAGCACCCACTGCGAATCCTGCGACCACATCGGAAGCGAGCAACATCCTCCTTCCGTCAGGCGCACCGGCTGGGGATTGGGCGGCGTCGGTTCTACGGGCAGGAAGGGCGTCGCCGTTCCCAAACTGGACACTTCCGTTCGGTTATCCACCAGCAAGACCGCTTTCGCCAACCCCTTCAGGGAACCCTGTGGAGGGATGGGTGCAGCTGACAAGGTATTCGAAGTTCCCGCACATGCGCCGGCCAGAATCGTAAAAAGCAGGAACCCGATCTGCAATTTCATCGCCTTCAGCTTACCAATCCGGAGGCCATGCATTTTTATACTCGTTCAGCAGGGGATAGCCGAAACGAACGTCGGGTTGATCCAGCATGTCCTGCCATTGGCGAGGGTTATCCATGTCCATCTCGAAAATCAACGGCGTTCCGCCGACGAGAGCGAGCCGCTCCCAATCGGCGTCGATCAGCGTGAGCGGATTGTAGGCACGTGTATGGCCTTCCGAGCGGATTTCTAAATGCAGATGCGGCCTCGATGCGCAGGTCAAATCCGGATCACCAACCTGGCCGACCACCTGTCCCTGCTTCACCTTTTCTCCGCGCTTTAGATGCGAGCGGACTAACAAATGGCCGTAGAAGGAAGCATAGCCGTTCCCGTGGTTGATCATCAAATTATGCGGGGCTGCGCCATGCCAGCTGTCGACGCTGAAAACCGTGCCGTCGCCAATCGCCAGAATGGGCGTCCCACAGGGCGCAGCGATGTCCAAACCAAAATGGAGCCCCTGGCCCGCCACGTACGTCGTATCCCGAAAACGATAGGAGAAGTCCGTATTGCCGTACGGTTGGATAAAGTACCAGCTATCCGGGCCCGGATCACCAGCAAAGGGCAGGATAAACGGCCGCTGCGCTGGATCGACGTTCGATCCGCCGGCGGCATCCGAGAAACCGAAAACACCGATGACTGCGACCATGGCAAACAGCAGCGCCGGCCGCAGCAGCCACAGCGGCTTCCATCGTCGTCTCTTCCCGGACGCGTAACGGCTCTCATCCATCTTCGGTCAACTCGGCCGGTTCCCTTGGCGGAAATAGTAAATCCAGGACGTCAGGGGCGTAGCTCGCCACCGTTTCGGAAGACAATCCATTCAAGCTGCAGATTTCCGCGTAAAAATCGGCACTCTTTCGTTTGCTGCGTTTTTGCGTCTCCACATCCATTCCCCAAAGTCCGAATTTCTGCGACCATCCACGCTCCCATTCGAAATTGTCGATCAGGGTCCAGTGAAAATATCCCCGGATGGGCCAGCTGTAATTTACCGCACGCCACAGTTCGTGGAGGTGCAGGGCGAGATAGCGCCGGCGAAAATCATCGCCTGAGTCCTCGGTGCCATTTTCAGTAATGTAAACCGGCGTATTATAGCGTAAGGCCCAACGTAAGGCATTCCAGAATCCCGCAGGTTCGTTGGCGATGAAACCCTGTGGACTGAGATCGGCATCTTTGGCGTAAACGCCCGCCTCGAATACCTTTCCTGGCTTCAGCGGATTGAAAGAACACAGCTCCGTCGTATAGTAATTCAAACCAAAAAAGTCCTGCTTCCGGGCGGCCTGCGGCAGCTGCAAGCGGAAAGACGAAAACTGCACCCGCCCAGTGTGAAAAACCCGCGGAAACAAGTCGTTGAACGCTCGATGTTTCATCCGGGCAGCCCAGCGATCCAGCGGGTTGCCGGGATTCATCGGTCGAAAACCGCGAAAGTGATGCGCCAGGCCAACACGGCTTTCCGGCGCTACGTTATGGATGGTTTCGTACGCAGCCACGTGTGCATTGACGAGGTTAGTGATCACCTCCGGAAGCCGGCGGAGACTATGATCTCCAGGCGGCCAGTCGCCTTGCAGATAACCGAAGTAAAGATAAGTGTTCGGCTCGTTTATCGTTACCCACAAATTGACCAGGTCCCCCAGCTGCTTGACAACCTTACGGGTATAGCGCCTGAAATGGTGCACGATTTCAGGGTTTCGCCACCCCCCCTTGTCTTGAATCCACTGCGGCGTGGAGAAGTGATGCAGTGTAACCATGGGATCCAATCCACGCTCGAGCGCCCCCTGGATGATCTCGCGGTAATACGCTATTGCGTCATCGTTCCAAAGCGCCGGATTCGGTTCGATTCGGCTCCATTCGAGGGAAAGTCGATGGGCATTCTGGCCCGTTTCCGCTGCGCGGTCGAAATCTTCCCGCCATCTGCCGGACCACCATTCGCAAGCTTTACCGGAGCGTTGGTTCTGAAGAATCCGACCACTCTCGTGCTCCCAGGCCCACCAATCACTGCCGTGGTTGTAACCTTCCACTTGATACGAAGACGTTGCGGTGCCCCACAAGAAACCGCGCGGAAAATGATAGATGGCTTTAATCATGCATGCCTCTGGAACAAAAACCAAGTATGCATCATGGCATCCAACGCCCACTAGTCGACCCGGGCCATTGTAGTCTCGACTCAAATTTCCGCCAAGTCCGTCCGAAAGCAGCGACCGAGATGCCACGTACTTTGGGATTAATCTCCGGGATGGCGATTAAAATTCATGGATGCAAGAAAAACGTCATGGAATGACGCGAGCCTCAGCCATGACCTCGAAGTCATCAATCGTCCCATCGAGACTGAAGACGGTGCAATCGAATGGGATCGACTCCCCCAGCACGACCGAGGAGCCGGGATCCCAAATCCGAAAACCGATCACCGTCCCGTATTCATCGAGTGCAACCAAAAGCAGCCGCAGACCCACCTCAATCTCACTTTCTCCGGCCGTGGTCTCCAGTTCACCAAGCACCCGCAGGCTCAAGCCGTCCGGGCTCGGTGTTTCGGAGAGAATGTGCACATCCACCTGCCGGTAGCGAGATTCCGCATCGTTGACCGGGACGGCGCTGAGCATGGAGGCGACGGCAGTTTGCACGCCTTCAGGGGGAGAAGAGAAGAAACCCGCCAGAGGCATCCTGGCACCGGCTTGCAATCGATTTAGCGGCCCGTAGGCCGCGCGTTGATCCAACACCTGACCTGCCTCATCCTGGAGATAAACCACGCTGACGACTCCTTCGACATCGTCCGGAGAATCATTGCTGATCTCCAGAAGACACCACAATCCATTCGGGTACGTCGGGAAGCAGCGCACGGGCGAAGTCGCCAGCGGTACGGGCGTGGGAGTCGGCAAAAGCACATCGACGGGCTGCCCACCCTCGTTGGGGATGATCAACTCTGTGCCCACACTCAAGAATTGCGGGTCGATGCCTGGATTGGCCAGCAGGAGATCCTCCAGGTCTACGCCGTAGAGAATGGCGATGCCGATTAGCGTCTGATTTTCCTGAACGACATGAACGAGTGGCGTCGGAGTGGGCCCGAGCGGAATCTGTGAGGCGGCTTTTGTAGGCTTCACCTGAGGCGTCGGAGATCTGGTGGGGAAGTATGGCCGCAGGGTACTCGTAGCCAACTGGAGATCTCCCTCCGCGACCACATTGCACGATGCAAGCAGCAGCATAAACACTAAAATGGCAACCCGAGAGCCCTTGGAATTCACAATGCGGCGATTATACCAATGTGGGATAGCGTTGTGCGAAGAAAAACGCTATGCTAGACTTCCAGTTAAAGATCGAGGAACGTCACGTGGCGGATTCAGCAAGCACGACGCTTACAGAAGCTATCGCAGCAGCACGAGCAGGGAACCGCTCGGAGGCTCGAGAATTACTCGCCCGTTTGCTGCGAGCAGACTCGTCGAACGTAGAGTACTGGGTTTGGATGAGCGCGGTTGTGGAATCGCCGCGCGAACGCAAGTACTGTCTCGAATCCGCCCTCCGTCTCGATCCAACCAACCGTTCGGCGCTGCGCGGCCTTACGATTCTCGGGGCCAGAAAACCGGACGATTCGGAGCTTTCCTCCGCAGCGCAAATGCCCCACAGGAAATTTAAATTTGGCCTGGAAGCAGTCGAGGAAGAAAAACCGGAGGAAGTAGCGAAACCAACACTCGAGATCACGCCAAAACCGAAACCGAAACCCACTGTGGATCTTCCCTGGAAAACCATAGGGATGGCCGTCTCAGGCGTAGTGCTCGTTGGGACAATCATTCTCTTCTTGCCTCAGATAAAATCCGCGGTACGATCGATATTTGGTACGCAGTACTTCGGCAGCGCTGCAGAACTTCCGCCACTCGAAGGTACAGCCACCAATACCTTCGAACCTGGAACCCCGACCGCAACTCCCCTTCCCGCGGCGACACGCGTCATGCGCACACCCATTCCAACCCAAATGGCGAGCACACCGTTGGCCATGCTGGTGGAAAACTCACCGACACCAACGCCCATGATCGGTGTAACCCCGCACCCTGAAGAAGCCTACGATGCGGGCATCAACGCCTTGCTCAAAGGAGATTACGAATCCGCCTTGAGCTACTTCGACCAAATTATCGATAGCGTTCCGAATCCATCGGCGGACGTATTTTACTTCCGCGGGGAAGCGCTGCGCCTTAGCGGCAGTTTCGGCTCGGCGCTACTCGCCTATGATAACGCCGTCAATAAGAACGCAGACTATACACCGGCTTACATCGGACGGGCACGGGCATTCCTGGCACGAGACGATGATGAGAACGCGCTGGCCGATTATGAGCGCGCCCTGCGTCGAGAGCCGCTGTTGGCGGAGATCCACATTGATTTAGGAAAATACTATTCTTCCCGAAAACTATGGTTGAAACTTGAAAGCACGATGCAGGAATCTCTCGAACTCGGTGTAGACACACCCTGGATTTACATTTACCTGAGCGAAGCGCAATTAAACCTTGGGAATTACGTTGGGGCATTAGAGAGTGCACTGGAAGGGAGCGCAGACGATCCCTCCTTGCTGGAAGGCTACCTCGCCATTGGCCGCGCCTACATTTCCTGGGGCGTGAACAGCGTTGATGCTTCGTATTTCAATGCTGCCCTTTGGCCGCTGCAAACTTATACGAACTATAAGCCGGACGATCATCGGGGTTGGGCGGCCCTGGCGCGTGCAAGCGCCGGGTTGGGCAATCTGGATGAAGCATTGGAAGCTGCTAATCGGTCCATTCAAATTAACAATCGTCATGCGCCAGCCTATCTCGCACGCGCCATTATCAAAATGCAGCGCGGCGACTACCAGGCTGCATTGGATGATTTGCTCCTTGCCCGTCGATATGGCCAGGAGACCTATGATCTTCTTATCCACACTGCGGAAACCAACTTGTACCTTGGAAAATACGAGGATGCAATTAGATCAGCCAATGCGGCACAAACGGCTGCCAACGACGAACCCGTATTCGTCAACCAACAGATTAAAACAGCCGAGGTGTATGCCCTCCTGGGGAAGATTTACGAATCCAATCCGGAAGCCATCGACGACGCAATCATGCGCTGGCGTTGGATCCTCGGCTTGGAGCATGTCCGTCCGGAGACCCTCGCCCTCGCAGAAACGCATCTCGCCGAGCTGCTCGGTGAGGGGCCGACTCGCACTCCTACGAAAATACCCACGGCAGCACCGTCCGACGAACCGACTGACGGCGAGCCTTCGCCGACACCTACGCCGTGACCGTTCATCCGATTGATGAGTTCGCCATGTCACGCCTCCTCATTTTCTCCGGCATATTAGGGCGATGGAAAACAACGCCAAGATGAGAACGTGGCGGCGCCACATCTGGTGGATCCTGGCTGTAGCCAGCCTGGTCACCCTTGCCTTGTGGCTGCGTCCTTCGGGCGGATTCGTCCCGCAGTGGGATGCGATATTAATTGGCGCAGCTTTTTCAGCCTTCCTTGCGAATTTTCCTATCCCTGTCGGTCGGGTGCGGATCAATTTTACCCACGCCATCGGCCTGACCTTGGGAGTCGCACTCGGACCCGGCGCAGCCGGATTGGCGATCTTGATTGGATTGGCGATCGGGGAATCAGTTCGTTTCGTTCGTGAGTTCTTTCAGTTGAACAAATCGTTCGATTTCTGGCGAGGTTTCAAGTCCTGGACGCTCAGCCTCAGCCGGCAACTGTTAAGCATCTCCGGCGGATTAACCGTATTCCTGCTGCTGGGAGGCAGCCCGCTCGTTGTAACCCATCAATCACCATCGATTATCGCCAGCGTCGGATTGGGGGTAGCATTTACGACACTGTTCATCTCCCTGCATTGGCTCGATCACCTTCTCTCTGATTCTCCAAAAGCCTTGATCCACGAATTCCCCATCCCGTTCCTCGTGGCGTTAATTCCCGTACCTTTCGGCGTCATCAACGCCGCAGCATACATCATGCTCGGTTTCCAGACATTGATCATCTACGGTGCCATCGTTTCGTTGTTTTCACTCGTCGTCAGCCGGTTGGTCGTTGCCGACCGCGATATCAAGCGCAGGATACAAGAGATTTCGACCATCAGCAGAATCAGCCAGGCCATGCGCTCCAGCCTCGACCTGGAAGACCTGCTGACGACGATCTACACACAGGTATCCCAACTGTTACAAGTGAATAATTTCTACGTCGCGCTCCACGATACCGTCGAAAACCTGATCACCTATCCACTGGCAATTCGAAACGGTGAAAAACAGGTATGGCACGACCGGAATTTCATGGACCGCCTCACCGACCGGGTCATTCTCCAGGGTACGCCGATCCTCATCACCCATGATGCATCCCAAGCCTTACGCTCAATGGGACTCCCAGAAATTGAAAACGCGCCCGAAGCATGGCTCGGTGTACCCCTCGTGAGTCCAGAACGAACGATCGGCTGTCTGGCTGTGTTTCACACCGATGCACAAAAATCATTCGAAAACCACGACCTCGACATTTTAACGACTCTGAGCGGTCAAGCTGCCGTTGCCATCGAGAATGCCCTGCTCTACGAGCAGACGCGGAATCGAGCTCAGGCGCTGGCTTCATTAAACGAGATCACCGCCTCGATGAGCTCCACGCTCGATCCCGAACGCGCCCTCGAACTGGTCAGCCAATCGATCATTCGCGTCAGCGGAGGTGAGAAGTCCGCCATCTTCCTCTTCGAGAAAGATCTGGGAGAGTTATTTCTGGCACACGGGCTCAATCTCACTGACGGCTTTATGAAAGCGTGGATGACCATCCCTATGGAAGAAGAAGAGCGCATTCAAGCCTTCATCCACGAGCGTCCGATCCTGGTTGCAGACGTTGACGAATCGGAACTTTCGGAGCCGATAAAAACGCAATTGAAAGAAGAGGGGATTCGAGCCTTCGCAGATTTCCCCTTGATTACGCCGTCCGGCACGATCGGACAGCTCTCGGTGTATTTCGCAGAGACGGAAAGTCTTCAGGAAGATCAGATCGATTTATTAAAGACTTTCGCCGCCCAGGCGGCTTTAGCCGTGGCCAACGCTCGTGCACATGCAGCGACGGATCTCGCCCTGCGCAAACAAGTCGACCAATTGGCCACACTGGAAACGATCGGCCTCGAGATGAACGCCACCCTCGACACCAAAGAACTTTTCGAAGCCATCTTGAAGCATGCGCTCCGCATTACCAACGCATCCCAGGGGAATCTTTCCATCTTCGATCCCGAGCAGCGCGCGCTGCGGATCGTTGCCCAGCGCTCCTACCCGGATGCACCGCGCAACGAAGAATCCATCTTCGACATCAACGATGGCGCACCGGGTGTCGCCTACCGGACAGGAAAAATCTGCAACGTCGCAGACGCGTCTTCTGATCCGAATTACAGCAATTGGATAGACGATCGTACGCACAGCTTGCTCAGCGTACCGATAACTCGTCAGGACAGCGTTCTTGGCGTAATCACGGTAGAGAATACGAAACCTTCCGCGTTCAATCAAGAGCATGAAAAATTCCTCGGTCAACTCGCCGCGCAAGCCGCCGTCGCCATCACCAACGCAAGACTTTATCAACAACTGGAAACGAGATTTCACGAGCAATCATTGCTCTTCACCGCAAGCACGCACATCGCCTCCACGCTTGACAGCGATGCAATTGCACTCGCCATCGCGGAGAGCGTCAGCATCGCCTTGGAGAGTGATGGCGCAAAAGTCTCGCGGTGGGACCCCGACCAGGGCACGCTCTCGCTCCAGGCCGGCATCTGGAACGGGACACCCGAGAAGTCCGCTTCGGTCACCATTCAGGCAGGTGATGTCGAAGCCATCGAGACCGCCATGCGGGAATCTACAACTGTTCAGTGGACGCTGAAGGACGCGCCGAGTCCGGCAGCAAAAGTGTATCTATCTGCTTTTCATGGAGCAGCAAGTATCTTGATCGTTCCCATCATCGCCGGGGATCAGACTCTGGGCACGATCGAAGTCTTCTCTGCCAAGGAACGTCTGTACGTCGAAAATACGATCCGCACCGCGCAGACGATCGCCAGTCAGGCCGCGATCGCCCTCGAGAATGCGGAATTATTCCGCCGCATCCGCGAGAGTCACAATCGCCTCTTGGCAATCCTGAACTCCACGAGAGAATCGATGTTGATGATCGACCCGCAAGGACGAATCATCCTCGCCAATACCCAATTCGCAGCACAGGCAGGTCTACCCATCGAGCAGTTGATTGGAAAAAACCTGACCGGCGCAGAATTCGACATGACCAAAACGCTCGGATTCAGCCGCGAGGAGCTGCAAGATTTCATCTCTCGGCTGCAGCACGGCGATGCCGACCGGGAAAAAGCCACCGTTTTCGAAGGCGTAAAATCTCCGCGGCGCACTTTTCAACGATCGATCACACCCGTCCGGGACGCAATCGGTCTTCTGATCGGCTCGCTGCTCGTCTTCAGAGACGTCACCGAAGAGCAGGAATTGGAAGAAGCGCGCAAGCAATTGACGGAGATGATCGTCCATGATTTGCGCGGCCCCCTGACGGCGATCCTCGGCAGCCTTAAACTGCTCGAAGAAACCATTCCGGCGAAATCTCCTTCTCCCGTCGCCAGCCAGGCGATCACCGTCTCCCACCGCAGCGTTCAGCAAATGCTCGATCTGGTCAATTCCCTCTTGGACATCGCCAAACTCGAATCCGATGAAATCGATCTCTCCGTTGAAAGTATCTCGATCAAGCAGTTGTGTGAAGAGATGGTGGAAACCTACGTTCACGAAGCCAACGACGCGGGAATCATCCTCGACTGTACTTGCGCCAAGCGGCTGTCGAAAATATCCGTCGACAAGGAAAAAATACGACGCGTGATCGGTAACCTGCTCGATAATGCGCTGCGCTTCACGCCAGCAGGCGGTCGTGTCGATTTGACCACACAGAAATCGGATGGGGGAATCCTCATTCAAGTGATCGACACCGGACCCGGCGTGCCCAGAGAATTTCGGGAACGCATTTTCGAACGATTCGGTCAGGTGCCGGGGTTAGACGGCAAGCGCCGCGGGACCGGTTTGGGACTCGCTTTTGCACGTCTGGCCGTCGACGCGCATGGGGGCAGGATATGGGTGGATGAGAATCCGGATGGCGGAAGCATCTTCTACGTCTTCCTGCCATATTGCTGAACCCTGCAAGATGTATTAATTATCGAACAATCGCTCCGGAGCACAGGTTTTATAGAACCTGCGGAAAGCCGCTGTCTCTTCAAGCAGTGCCTGCAGTTCGGCGAATAACCTTCCTGCAATGTCCTGATTGCCTTCACCTGAACCCCGGATCACGGTCAATTCATCCAATTCGGATTCGCCGATATCCAGATCGCCGCGGGCGATCAACCAGGCGATTCCCTTATGGACGGTAAATTCTCGCTGCGCCGTCGCGGCGGCCAATTTCCAGATGTCGATCCTGCCCCCCTTTTTTCGCAGCGCGAATTTAACCATCCCTGTCAGCGTTTTTATAAACGTTTCGAGGTCGTCATCCGTGCGGCCGGAAAACAAATAAACCACCCGAGGTGATACAGCTTGCACGGTTTGATGCAGTTCTTCCAGACCCGCAGGCGGCGTCCAAATGGCCAATTTCTCTGCCGGAGATAATTCATAGCGCGAGCGTTCTTCCGGGGCCTGGTTCGAATTTCCCTCACACCAAATCTGCACGCCGGCGCGCTGCAGTTCCTTGATCCTCTCAAGCGGCCTCACCTCCCGGCGAAAGTCGACGTACTCGAGACGGCGCGGCCTCCTTTCGAAAGCCGGTTCTTCCACCTCGAGTCTACGGGCGTCGACCCAGGTAAGCTGCACCTCCCTTTGTCCGCGATACTCCGTCTCACGCAGATGGTAGGCCATGTCAAAAGCGCCCTGGGGGATGTCTTCCGCCGCTCCGCCCCACCAGATGACTCGCCGGGTTTCACCCTGGCTATCACCCACAACGAGCGAAAGATGTTCCCTCGCTCGACCGATCTGCTTCTTTTCCAGAATGCGAATTTCCTTCGACGCCAAGACGAGCTGCGGATTCCCGGGACCAAACGGCGCGAGACGCTCCAGGTCGCCTGCGAATTCCAGAGTGAGTTCCTTCAATTCTGCGTAAGCGTCGACAACGACCTGCGGCCGGGTATCGATTTCGCGCATGTATTCCGCAACGGTCTCACCCAACTGCTGGCGAAATGCGCCGATGCGGTCCGCCTCGATCGCCAGTCCGGCCGCCATCGGATGTCCCCCGAAACTCTCCAGCATCGACTTGTGGCTGGCAATCGCCGCAGAGATGTCTACCCCTTCGATCGAACGAGCGGAACCACGGGCAGACCCATCGTCCTGGATGGACAGAACCAACGCCGGCCGATGGTAGTGTTCCACGAGACTGCTGGCCACGATGCCGACCACGCCCGTCGGCCAATATTCGTGCGCCACGACCAGCGCCGCGTGATCGAGCAGCGACGGATCGGCTTCGATTTGCGCCATGGCGGCCTGGGTGACTTGATCGCAGAGCAGACGGCGGCGCGCGTTCAGTCCCTCCAACTCCGTGGCGTAGATCTTCGCCTTTTTCTCGTCCGTCGTGGTCAAAAAATCGACGATGCTGTTCGCATCCGAGAGACGGCCGAGTGCGTTAAGACGCGGGGCAAGTATGAATCCGATCTGCTCCTCGGTGACGTTCTCAGGTGGGACGCCGGCAACTTCCATGAGTGCGCGTAGACTCAAACGCGGTGCATTGCGTATACGATCGAGACCGCGCTGCAGCAGGTAGCGCACGTCTCCGTACAACAAAGCCAGATCCGCCACGATGCCCAGTGCAACCAGATCGAGCGTGCCCTGTATCCGCTCCGAACCGGGATCCAGCGCTTCGATCAGTTTGTATGCCACGCCGACACCGGGCAGGTTGCGTAAGGGATGGTCTTCCGCGAGCATCTTGGGATTGACGATCGCCGCGGCATCCGGTAACTTTTCCGGCAAATCATGGTGGTCCGTGACAATCACATCCACGCCGCAGGAATTTGCATAATCTACGGCTGCCTGCGCCGAGATCCCGGTGTCACAGGTGAGCAGCAGGGAGATTCCCTGTTCGATGACGTACTCCAGGGAAGGAACGTGAACGCCGTGGGATTCGTTTTGCCGAACAGGGATGTAGTGGGAGACCTCGGCGCCCATATCACGCAAAGCTTCGACGAGCACGGTGGTCGCCGTCTGGCCGTCGACGTCAAAATCCCCCCAAACACAGATCGCCTCCCCTGCGTCGATTGCCGCTCGCACCCGCAGAACCGCGTCGCTCAGATTCGGGATTTCATCTGCGGCCGCCGGCCGGTAAAAAGCAGAGTCGAGAAAAGCGCGCGCCGCTTCGACGCTATGGATGCCGCGTCGCTGTAAGGTGGCCGAAACCAGGGGATGCCCGCCGATCGCAGCCTGCAGCGGCTCATCGACGTCGTACTTTTCAGGTTCGATCCATTCGGCGTCCCGGGACATCAGAATTCGATTTCCGCGATCTGATCGAAGTCGAAGTCCATCTCAACCTCCACCTCTGCGTCTTCGTTCCAGGCCTGGTAATCACCTGCACTCGTGCCGCGCCGGCACAGGGAGCGATATGGGCAATACGTGCAATGAACGGCCTCGGTCGTACGCTCGAAGTCTTCCTCCCCGAGCCGTTCAATCTCTTCCACCAGCGCAGTCAGCGTTTGCTCATCGGACCGGCATTGGGCTTCCGAATAGCCGAAACGATGAGGCTCCTGTGGAAAATCCGAAAACCAGTAAATCATCTCGATCTGTTCGGGGAGAATCCGCTCGCCGAACCCCACATCCTGCGCCGTTTGCGTAAGTAGAAACGGATACACCTTGGACTGCAGACGGTCGGCAAGGGATTGCGGAGCGGGATGGCGCCGGCTTGTCTTCCAATCCACAATCACCGCCCTTTCGCCGGGGTTGATGGCGAGCAGATCGAATTTCGCCTCGATCCGCTGTCCGGCCAGCGGCGTACTGACCAGAACTTCCGCCCAGCGCAGATCGGGTAAATCCGCGACGGGATAGTGCAGATAATTTTCCCACCACCTGGCCAGATCACCGCTCGCTTGCGCTCGTAGAATCCCTTCGGGTATACCCAGAATATGCTGCTGGATCATGCGATGGAACGAATTCCCCAGCCGCAGAAATCGTTCGCGTTCCGCTTCAGACTCGGTCACGGCTGCCGGCCAGGCAAGATGTTGAACATAGCGCAACTGAAATCTGCGGCGGCAGTCTACGTAATCCTGCAGGCTGGATTGGCTGTATACAAAATCATCCGGCAGCTTCATCGTGTTCCGACTCCCAGTAGGATTGCAGCGCGATGAAAGGCGCCGCTTGCTGCTGATCTCCTCGCCGTCCGGTATTCCAGGTCATCACCAGTTCTTTCTTTGCCCGTGTGATGCCGACATAAAGCAATCGCAGCCGTTCGGATACATAATCGAGGCGCGCAACGCTGGTTGCGGCGCCTTCCGCGTACTCGAAACCGGCTTCCATTTCCACGAGGGCCGAAAGCTGTGCCAACGCTTCCGCGTCCAGGTTAAGCGAATCCCGCACGAACCATTTCTCCGCAATGTACTGATCGTGCGCCAAACCGGAGGGAAAATCGTAGTTGTTCACCGAAGCTAAATAAACCCGATCCCATTCCAGGCCTTTCGCTTTGTGCACCGTCGCCACAACGACCTTGCCCCTGTGCTTATCCGGATCGAAGCCCAGATCTTCCGCACTGAATCCGATGAACCTTCTCTCGTTCTTGGCAATCACACTGAGTTCATTGCTGAGTGCACCGAGATCCCAATCCAGATTAACCTCCTGCGCTCGACGCAGGATGGACGCGAGCTTGTACGCCAGAGCCAAATCTTCGGCCTCGCGGAAGAGGTCCTGGGATAAAGTGAGAATCAACTGATCGATGGGCAGCAGCGCTGCCCTGTGCCAGCGTTGGTCGACTACCCGAAAGGCGTCCAGGACATCGACCACCTCCGGCGCCTCGGACGCTTTTTGTCCCTCCAGCCAATCCATCTCCGTGCGAGGCCAGAGAAACGCTTCCGTATCGCCACATTTCCGCAGCAATTGCGCTCCACGCTGCATGACTTCGCTGCGTTTCGGATCCTGACGCGCCTCGCGATCCCATACTTGATACGCTTTGGCGAGATCCCGGGCGGAGATCGGATCGTGCAGATGCTTGAGGACAAGCGTCAGTGCGCCGGCGGTCTCCCGGGTCGAGCGAGAACTTCTCAGAATCTCGATGTAAGGAATACCACGTTCCTTCAACTCGCCCACGATCTGAAAACCGCGATTGTTCGTCGGCACGAGGACGGCAACCGTCTGATCTGCGTTATCTGGCAGCCAATCCGAGAGTGATTTCCCGATCGCCGTGACTTCCTCCGCAGGTGTGTACGCCAGGTCGACGAGTCGGATCCCGTCCGGTCGATCCGCCGGATTGGGCTGTGGATCGCCAGTCGGCGTCGGCTCGATGTACGGTAAGGTGAGCGCCCCGCGTACTTCATCCCGCGGATGTTCGTACATCGTCCAATCGATAAGATAGTTGGCCAACGAAAGAATACTGAGCGTGGAACGGCCTGAATTGGGAAGCTCACGCGCCTGAACATCCGCCTCGGCCAGGAAATCACGCAGGTACTGCGGGCTGGCCGTCGTGAACGTCTCGAATATAGCTTGATTCGGGTCGCCCACCCGCACCCAGTTGCCCTCAGGACCGACCAGTTTTCGCAGGATCTGCTCCTGCAGGCGGCTGCTGTCCTGCGCTTCGTCTTCGAGTACGTACGGCCAGCGTTCGCGCAGACGCTCCAGATAACCCGAATCCGCCCGCAGCGCTCGCAGCGCCATGACGATCAAATCATCGAAATCGACGCCACCGCGGTAGTGAAGTGCCTGCTGATAGTCTGCAAAAATATCACTGCCCATCTTCAGAAGCGGATAGGGCAGCTTCAGGCGTTTCAACTTCACCTGAAGTTGAGCAGGAGATATCTGTATATCCTTTGCCGTGCGAATGAAGTTGGTCGCCAGCCCGATGACCAGGTCCGGCCACCTGTACCTGCGAACGTTTTCGATTCGATTCGCATCGACATCCGGATGTAGGAAATCATCCAGCAATTCCGCATGACCCTGCAGCCACACCTCGCAAGCCCCGCGGATGATCTGATCGCGGGCGCGATCGTCCACGATTTGAAACGTCTCCGAAAGACCGGCGAGTTCGGGTCGTTCGCGCACGATGTCGTGAGCGAGCCCGTGCAGCGTACGAATGCGGTAGCCGATCCTCGGCATCAGACCTCGGTCCATCATGAAAGCGGCCACGCGATGCGCAAAGTGATCGACCGCGGAATTGACGAGTGTCACCACGAGGACCTCTTGCTCCCCGCGAACCGCGCCGGTCGAAATCAATTCCGCAGCCAGGCATGAAAGCGTATGCGTCTTGCCGCTGCCGGGCACGGCAGACACACCCATGCGTCCCTGGCGATACTGCAGCACTTCCACCTGCTTCGGTCGCGGTTTAAACATGCTCGATTCTCCCGCTTCCGGAATTGGCAAGGAAGACAGCTTGCAGCGCACGCAGCAACGGGCCGCGTTGATCCAAACCATCTTCTCCCAGGTCACTCAGGCCGAGATAGATGCCTTTGCGACAGCGGTGAACGAGACCCTGCGTCAGTACGTTGAGGGTGTCCTGCCGGGCGGCATATTCTTCATCGTCGCTCCATAAATTGCCCCGGATCCAATTGCGGCTGAGAACGTACGGATGGGTGAGCGGCTGGTACAGGCGCTCCCACCAAGCCGGACTGCCGATTTCGAGCCAGATTTGATAATCCACGGCCCGATTCGACATGAGGAATGTGTATGCCGGCGCCAGCAGCACGGCATCTTGTGGCTGCTGCTCCCAGTCTCGAAGGTAATGCGATGCCAGGACGCCGTCCCGAACCATGGCGAGATACAATTCGCCCGTCGATCGCGGTTGCGAGAACGATTCATGCTCGAGCACCCAGCGGAACTTCTGAACGGATTCGATCAGGTTGTTTGCTACCCCACCAGCACCGTAATCACCCCAGAAGTGATATCCCGGTTGCGAGAGCAGTTCACCGAAAATACGCCGGAAGAAATGATCGAGCTCGAGTGTGAGGCCTGATTTGTAAGCCTCCAGCCAGGTTCGCATCCCTTCGTACTGCTGGCCAAACTTGAACGTGATCCTGCGCTGCATCTCGCCCTGTACCTGCTCGAAGGGTTCGAAGGTCGGAACACCGTCCTTCGAACGGTAAAGCACCTTGGTGAGCAAATTAGCGCGGATCAGATCGATGTCTTCGATCACGATCAGTAATGCACGCGTGACCTCGAATGCCGTAGGGATTATCTTCCATTGCGGGTGGGCAAGCGCAGCCAGCGTAAGCAGACACTGCGCAGCAGGTTCGTCCCTTAATGCACGCGAAGGGCGATGCGAGCGGGCGGGAATTTTCTTGTGGGTGAGATTTTCCGTGAGCGAAAAACGCAGCGCGTCCCCCATGAACGGCGCCAATACGACGATCTGATCCGGTTGCACGCTGGGATCACCAAGCAGCTTTGATATCACATCCGCTGCCCACTCCAGCATCTGGGGATGGTACCGCTGGTATTCGATGTGCACGTTTCCAAAGGATGGACCCTCGAGTTCGGACGAACGACCGAGCAGTTGTCGTTCTAGATGGGATGCGAAAACCTTCATGTCCTGCGACACTTCAAGGGAGTCGCTGAAGGTTGCTTGTTCGTCTGTGAGTTCTCTAAACCGGTGCGCACTCCGGGGGTCTGCGCCCAGGAAACGCCGGTAACCTCCTGCATCGTCGTAGATCATGAGCGCCGACTTGAAATTCGGAAGCCACGCCTGGAGAATATCGTGGCACACGGGCACGTCCTCTTCGAGATTGTCGGCTATGAGATGTCGATAGCGTTCTTGAACGTACTTTTGAAACACAGGATGCGGCCAAAGATGCTCGTTGAAGACCTGTATCTGTAAGGAATAATCCAGCAAATTTCGCTCGAGGCACGCGGCGCGGAATCGAGTGGCACAAGCCTGGGCCTGGTCGTAGATGACGGCTTGCTGCGCTTCTCCGACCCAGGCCTCACGCAGCCTGTTTCCAATTTCAGCGAGATCAAATCCTACGACGGCGGATTTATTCATGTTGTCGATGATCTGACTGAGGATACGATTGCGCGGAATCGAGACGCTCTCGAAATACCGCTCGCCGTCGATGAGCGGGCCAATGGCGTGCGTCATGTAATACTGGGTGGTTTCCAGGGTCAGGAACAACGGGGGTTGATGTGGGTTGAGGAATCCGGCTTCTTCGGCGATCAACGGCCAAAACAGGTCGACCATCCGTCGTGCGAAACCCCCGAGGGTAACGATCGTGACTTCGCCCCCTGCCCTACGTTCCGGGCGGGAAACAAGGCTGCGATAAGGCTCCGCCAGCGTACGCTGGGGGACGAGGACGAAGATCGAATCCGCGCGAATCCCGGTTTCCAGGAGATGAGAAACCCGTGCGACGCCGCTCGTGGTTTTCCCCGTTCCGGAAATGCCTTCCAGGAACACCGAACCGGATGCCGGTCTTTCGACGATACGTTGCTGATTGGCGGATAATGATTCAGGCAGCATGTGTGTCCACGTGAACGATCGATTCCATCCCCGATTTCAATTGTCATCTATCATACTCCATAGCAGGTGATATTGGATAATTGAAGCGATTTCTTCGCAGCAGGTTGGAGTTGAGATAAGCGCCGATGAGTCACTAGACAGAACCCGGCAGCTACGATAAAATTGTTTTTCGTAGTTCGAACAGCATTGCAGGAGGCAGCATTGGCCAACACTCGTTCGGCGAAGAAAAGAATTCGCCAAAACGTCAAGCGTCGCATGCAGAATAAGTATTACCGCACGCATGCACGCACACAAGTCAAAACCGCACGCCAGCTTATTGAAGGCGGCGAGCGAGATACAGCCGTTGAAGCCGTTCAACAGGCCGTCAGTGCACTGGATCAAGCGGCAAGTAAAGGTGTGATTCACAGGAACAACGCAGCGCGCCGCAAGAGCCGGCTGCTGAAACGCCTGGCTGAAATGGAGTGATTTCAGCTGCTCCAACGCCACAGATGAATCGTTCCAATACGAACGACGCACCAGCAGGTGCGTCGTATTCGCGTAATCCGTCTGTATGCTATAATCACAAACCCCTAGGAAAACGTTGATGTTTAACATCGAATTGGATCAGGTCGCAGAAAACATTCGAGAGACGTGTTCGCGGCTCGGGCTACCGGTCAGCGGACGAATCCAATGGCAGCCGATTCCCTTCAAAGGCCAATGGGGATTTGGTACGAACGCATGCTTTCAGCTCGCAGCCGAAGAAGCGCGCAGCGGCAAGAAGGTCAACGTCCCGGAACGCGCCCGCGAAATTGCCGCGAGGCTTACTGAAGAGATCGAAAAACAAGAAGACTTTTCCCGTATCGAGGCGGAAAATGGTTATCTGAATCTGTACATCGATCCTTCGGTGTACGCCAAGCGGGTCACCGATACGATAATCCAAATGGACGAAGACTTCGGCCGCGGTCCAGCCAAAAACGAACGCGTCATGGTAGAGTACGCACAACCGAATACACACCATTCCTTTCATATCGGCCATGCGAGGAACACAGTTCTCGGGGAGTCACTGGCGCGCTTGTTGGAATTTGCCGGATTCGATACTATTCGCGCCTCCTACCCGGGGGACATTGGGCTGGGCGTGATTACCTGCATGTGGGCTTACGATAAATTCTACCGGGACCAGGAACCGGCGGGCGTCCACCAACGCGGACAATGGCTGGCGAAGATCTACGCCGAGGCCAATCAACTTCTCACGCCGAAGGAAAACGAAACGCCGGAAGAAGAAGAACGCAGAGATGCGTACGATGCGGAACGGCGGCAAATGTACCTGCGTTGGGATGCCGGAGATCCAGAAATACGCGATTTGTGGCGAACAACCCGCCAATGGAGCCTCGATGAGCTCGACGACATCCTGCGGCTGCTCGACGTCGATATTGACGTTTACTTTTTCGAAAGCCAGGTCGATGAGCCGGCGAAAGAAATCGCCGAGGAATTGATCGCCCTGGGCATCGCCGAGGACGAACGTCCGGAAGGTCCCGTCATCGTCAAGATCGATGAAAAACTTGGCCTGAAGAAAGAAAAATACCGTACGGCAGTCATCCTGCGCAGCGATGGGACGACCCTGTATTTGACCAAGGACCTGGCACTCGCCCGCGAAAAATTCGAGAAATACAAAGTCGATCGCTCGATCTACGTCGTCGACGTTCGCCAGAGTCTTCACTTCCAGCAGGCGTTTCAAATCCTGAAACTGTGGGGCTATAAACAAGCGGAAAAATGCTATCACCTGGCCTACGGTTTCGTGACCCTGCCGGAAGGTGCGATGTCGGCCCGCCGGGGTAATATGATCCTTTTCATGGACGTCGTTGAAGAAGCGAAACGGCGTGTGCTGGAGATCATCGCGGAAAAGAACCCCGATCTGCCCAAGGAAAAACGAGCCGAGGTGGCCCGGCAGATTGGTTTGGGCGCCCTGACCTACAGCATGCTCTCGGTCGATAACAACAAAGACACGGTGTTCGAGTGGGATGACGCGCTGAGTTTCGACGGTCAATCCGCGCCGTATATTCAGAACGCCCACGTGCGGGCGAACAGCATTCTGCGGAAAATCGATCAACTGCCCGAACATGCGTCGTTCGACTACGAACTTGCGCCGAACGAGGTCGATTTAATTGAGACGATCTCGCAGTTTCCAACGGTCGTGCAGAAAGCCGCAGAAGACTACAAACCTTTGCTCATGGCGACCTATGCCTTCGAATTGGCAAAATCATTCCATACCTTCTATCACAACGTGCGTGTCCTGCAAGCCGATAGCGAGGAGCAGGCTAATTCCCGTTTACGGATCACGGCCGCTGCTCGACGAACGATAGCCAACGCACTCGCCTTGCTGGATATCGAAGCGCCGCAGATAATGTAGTTCGTCGGCATCGACCGTTGGCTTGCTGTTTTTTGATACCATTAATCAAAAAGGAAAACGGTCAAAATATGGCACAAGAAAACGTAATCATCATGGGAGCCGCGGGTCGTGATTTCCATAATTTCAACACCTACTTTAGAGACAATCCGGATTACCGTGTAGTCGCTTTTACGGCGGCGCAAATTCCGAACATCGAAGGACGCAGATATCCCCCATCCCTCGCCGGCGAAGCGTATCCGGAAGGTATATCCATCAACCCCGAAGCACAACTTGTCGATTTGATCGTCGAACACCACGTAAGCCAGGTGATCTTCGCCTACAGCGACGTGACGCATGAATATGTGATGCAAAAAGCCTCATTGGTGTTGGCGACGGGAGCCGATTTCCGCTTGATGGGACCCTACAACACGCAGATCCGTTCTGATAAACCGGTGGTCTCGGTGTGTGCCGTGCGTACGGGCTGCGGGAAAAGCCAGACAAGCCGGCGCGTACACGACATTCTCCAGAATCTCGGCTACCGCGTCGCCGTCATCCGGCATCCCATGCCCTACGGCGATCTGGCCAAACAAGCCGTACAGCGTTTCGCAAATTACGACGATTTACAGAAAGCGAACTGCACCATCGAGGAACGCGAAGAATACGAACCGCATCTTCGGCAGGGCTCGATCGTCTATGCGGGGATCGACTACGAAACCATCCTGCGCCAGGCCGAGAAGGAGGCCGACATCATCCTCTGGGACGGCGGCAATAACGATCTGCCCTTCTATGTCAGCAATTATCACATCGTCCTCGTCGATCCACTGCGTCCCGGACACGAACGCACTTATTACCCCGGCGAAGCAAACGTCATCGCTGCGGACGCGATCGTGATCAACAAGATGGACTCCGCGAGCGAAGCTGACGTTCAAATCGTGAAGACGAACATCAATGAGTTGAATCCCGGTGCCGTCGTGGTGGAGGCGAACTCCCCGATTTCCGTGGACGATCCGGATGCCATTCGCGGCCGCCGGGTGCTGGTCGTCGAAGACGGGCCGACACTGACCCACGGTGGAATGTCCTTCGGGGCAGGCTGGACGGCCGCCAAGCGGTTTGGCGCCGGAGAGATCGTTGATCCACGCCCCTTCGCCGTAGGCAGCATTCTGGAGACGTACACGAAATATCCCAACGTTGGCAAAATCATACCCGCCATGGGATACAGTACGGATCAAATCCACGAACTGGAAGAGACGATCAATCGAGCCGATGCTGATCTCGTGCTGATCGGAACCCCGATCGATCTCGGACGCTTGCTGAAAATCAACAAACCCAGCCAGCGCGTTCGCTACGAGCTCGAAGTCATCAGTCGACCCACGCTTGCGGAACTTCTCGAACGGAAATTTGGCAAAAAGTGAACCTGCAGCGATGAGCAAAAAGGATAAACGTAAACCGTTTGCCCGTCTGAAATGGGAGCAGCGTCGAGAACGCAGCAAGGCGGCAAAACTCAGCTTAACCTCCATCGTGAATCGGAGCCCTGAAGACGAACCTCAAGGAAGCATCTTTCAAGGTGAAAATCTCGCCGTCATGCATGCCCTGCTGCCGGAATGGCGAGGGCGCCTCGATCTGATTTACGCCGATCCACCTTTCCTGACCGGAAACGCATACGCAGCCCGAATCGGACGAGGAGAGGATTCGCGAAAACCCGATACCTGGCAGAAAGTCGAGGGCTACGAAGATTCCTGGCCAAACGGCGCGGCTTACCTGGACATGCTCTTCAACCGTCTGCAGTGCATGTACGATCTGTTGGCCCCGACTGGGACGTTCTATCTGCATCTCGATTGGCACGCTTCCGCTTACGCCCGCGTCATGCTGGATGAAATCTTCGGTCCCGACCGGCTGCTCAACGAGATCGTTTGGGTCTACCACGGTCCGTCACCCATTCGCTCCGCTTTCAAACGCAAACACGACACGATCCTGGCATACACGAAATCCAAGGAATATACATTCAACGCCGATGCGGTCCGGATACCGTATGCTGCCTCGACGGTGAAAACATTTCAGAGTTCCGATAAAGCCGGGTTCGGAAAGAAGCCGGATCTGGCCCGGGGAAAGGTGCCCGAAGATTGGTGGTACTTCCCCGTGGTTGCTCGCCTGCACAGCGAACGAACGGGCTATCCCACACAAAAGCCGGAAGCGTTGATGGAACGGATCATTCTCGCTTCAAGCAACGAGGGGGATTGGGTGGGAGATTTCTTCTGCGGCGCAGGTACGACACCCGTAGTCGCCTACCGGCTGGGACGCCGCTGGATCGCGTGCGACAGTGAGCCGCTCGCCACCTTGAACACCTACCGCAGGATGCTGCTGGAAGAAACGCCCGTGCCGTTCGACGTGTGGCAGACCCAGGAAGCGGCAGACAAACCCCAACTCGAACTGGAAACGTCCGTCCAGCCAACCGAAGAAAACGTCGAAATCGAACTGACCAGCCTGTCGCCAGTGCCAGACGAATTCGATTCATTCCCCGAAAACGTCGTTTTGTGGGAGGTCGATTGGGCTTTCGACGGGGAGCTGTTCAGAAGCACATCGCAGCAGGCCCGTCCCTGGCGCAAGGACGGCATCGACCTACATCTTTCACACACCTATCCAGAAGCGGGGACGTACAGAATCGCGGTCCGAGCCTTCGATCCGGCGGGAAAAAGCGGCTTCGTCTCTCGAAAAATAACCGTCCCCAAAGATTGAACCGGCCAGACACAGGCACACACTCGACTCTCCAGAATCGAGATCGGTCGAATCCAAAAAAATACAGCGGGGGAGCCCGCTGCACGACAGACCGCGATTCAACGCTGCTTACGGAATATCGAAGCGATATCCCATCCCGCGTATGGTTTTAAGAAAGCGAGGTTTTTTAGGATCAGGCTCGATGGCGTGGCGCAGCCAACTCATATGGACGTCCAGCGTGCGCGTGTCCCCGGTATAATCCGTGTGCCACACCTGCCGGATGAGCCGTTTGCGAGTCATCAAGCGCCCGGGATTCTGCATGAACACTTCCAATAGCTGCGCCTGCTTCGGCGTCAGACGGGTTTGCCTGTCCATACAGTGCACTTTGCACTGCGCCAGATTCAGTTTCACCGGTCCGACTTCCAGACTGTAGCGTTCGTCTCCGGGCAGCAGCCGGGCGATGCGGTTGAGCAATTTACGCGGGGTGAACGGGTGAACCAGCGTGAGACTGGCTCCGCTGCCCGGATCTGGCCGAGTGCCGTCTGGTGAAATCAAAATAATCGGCACGTTTCCCAGGACTGCGCGGGCTCGCCGGGTCAGACGGGTTCCGGCCATCCGCATGGACGCCGCATCCAACACCAACATGTCCAGACTTTCTTCATCGGCGGCATCCAGGGCATCCTTGACTTTATGGAATACAAAAACGACATAGCCCTTCTTCTCGAGTGCAGGTGCGAACGAAGGCGCGTTCGCGCGGCTGCTTTCGATTAGAAATATTTGAGTCGTTGACATAAAAAGGAGACCCTTTGGCGCCGAATTCAGGCAACCCCCTGAAACTTTGCCCGGTCGTCATTATACACAGTTTTAAGGAAGCCGCAAATAAGACTTAAGTTCTGCTTCCTTTAAGGTTCGTTCTGATCCCTTCCATCATTCAGACACTTGAACCACGTAGAATTTAAATTCGAATCCAAAAACGGGAGAGTTTGGGATCCATCCCATCCGATCTGCGAGGGTATAATCATAAACGAGATGACCTTGAAGCAAGCGGATTTCGTTTTTTTGGGGAGACTGCAGCAAGATTACCTGATCACCCACGACGGCCAATCTCACGAGGGCATTCTCGGAGGAAATACCGTCTACGCCGCGATCGGTGCAAAGCTGTGGAGCGATTCGATCGGCATCGTCAGCCGCGTTGGCTCCAACTTTCCGGACTCCTTAATTGCCGATCTATACGACGCCGGTATAAACACCGACGGCGTTACGGTTCTCCCCGAACCCCATGAATCCCGTGCGTTCTATGCCTATGCCTCTCTCGAAGAAAGGATCGATACGGTTCCTTCGTCCCATTATCTGCGAATCAACCAACCCCTTCCGAAGGAACTGGTTGGATATCAAGTGGAGACGCATCCGTGCGAAAGCTCTACCTTCGACCCACTCTCGATCCGGCCCGGCGACCTTGGTCCGTCGATCGCCGGCGCCAAAGGAGCTCACCTCTCGCCAATGCAGTATCTTTCCCACGTATCTGTGCCTTATCGCCTACATGAGATGGACGTACGTGTGATAAATCTCGATCCCTCCGACAGCTACATGAAACCCGATTTCAAGGATAAATTACCAGCAATCATCACGGGTCTGGATTCTTTCATGCCAAGCGAGGAGCAGGCTGAGTCTTTCTTTCGCCCCCTCGAGCCGGACGTGTGGGAGATGAGCGAAGCGTTTGGCGACATGGGCTGTCAGTTCGTTATAATTAAATGCGGCGCCCGAGGTCAAACATTGTGGGAACGAATCAGCGGGCGAAAGTGGCGCATCCCCGCCTATCCCGCCCGCGTCTACGACGTCACGGGCGCCGGCGATTCGTTTTGCGGTGGATTCCTGATCGGTCTGATCCGAACGGAAGATCCCGTTGAAGCTGCCCTCTACGGAAGTGTTTCGGCGTCCATTGTCATCGAAGGGACTGGAGCACTCTTCGCTTTGGATTCCCTCCCCGGACTGCTCGAAGCACGTATGGACGTTCTACGCCCCCTGGTAAAACGGGTCTGAAACATGGACTTCGATCGCCTCATCCAAAGAACCATCGCCATTCAGTCCATACCCGCCCCGACGTTCCATGAAAGCGCTCGCAGAGCATACATGCAAAGTGAATTTGAAAAAGCCGGTTTGCACGATATCGAGGTCGACTCGGCCGGCAATCTGCTCGGACGTGCTCCTGGTGAAGGCAAATCCCCCTTGATCGTCAGTGCACACCTGGACAGCGTCTTTCCCGAAGACACGCCGTTGAAGATACGGCATCTGGGCGACCGCATTATCGGCCCCGGAATCGGCGATAACGCCATCTCGTTGGCTACCCTCGTGGAGTTGGCCATCGATCTGTCAGCCACTCGACCGGCGGCTGACGTCTGGCTGGCTGCGAACGTCGGTGAAGAAGGTTTGGGGAACCTCATCGGCATGCGGGAGATCGTGAAACGCTTTGGCGATCGAGTCAAAGCGTACATCGTCCTCGAAGGTATGGCTCTAGGACAGGTATATAACGCAGGTTTGCCGGTCAGGCGCTACCGTGTGACCGTCACGTCGCAAGGCGGACACGCCTGGATCCACGCCGGCAGAACGTCTGCGATACACGTATTGTTGAACCTCGGTTCCCGATTGCTCCAGCTTCCTCTGCCCCGGCAGGTCCGCAGTACGCTGAACATCGGAAGGATTGAGGGAGGTATCAGCGTTAACTCCATCGCACCGCACGCCCACATGGACATTGACTTGCGCTCCGAGGCTGAAGCCACACTCAACGACCTCGAGCGTGAAGTGATCGAATGTATCGAAGGATATGATGCGGGAGATGCGCGAATCGAAATCGAGCAAATCGGATCCCGCCCTGGCGGCAGCCTCGCCGGCGGTCACCCGCTCCTGTCCATCGCCATCGAGGCCATCCGCAGCGTCGGCGAAACGAACATCGAGATCAGCACCGGATCGACCGACGCCAACATTCCCCTGAGCCTGGGCTTTCCCGCCATATGTATTGGACTTACGCGCGGAGGCGGTGCACACACCATGCAGGAATTTATCGAGCTGGAACCGGTCGAACGCGGCTATCAGGCTTTGATGACGCTCATCCAGAAAGCGCTCGATCTCGATTGATCCTATACCGCTTACGGTAACGGCTTACGGCGATTGTGTAGAACTGGGTGCCAGCGTCGGCGTCAAAGTGGCTGTAGGCGTTGCTGAGGAAGTTGCAGTTCGCGTCAAGGTCGGCGTGGCTGTCGGCGGGTCGCCAATCACGGTGAAACGCGTAGACACAACCCACCGCTCTCCAACGAACATCTGGATTTCATATTCACCCGGCAGCCAATACGCCGGCTCACACTCGGTGTAGCCAAACCCGCCGGTTCCACCGTCCCACTGCGTCGCCTCCAGGCAAACCTCTTCATCGCCGTAATACCAAATCGCCGTCCAACGCACGCCGTCGGCGAGGTTGTTGTAGGTGTAAGGAGGGGTCACCGTCTCGCGATAGAGCAGGATGATCTGCTGCGGTAAAAAAGGCGTCGCCGTATCCGTAGCCGTCGGCGTGATCGTCGGCGTGGTTGAAATCGTCGGTGTCGCTGAAATCGTGGGCGACAACGTGATGGTCGGTGTGAGGGTAGTCGTCGCCGTCGGAGTCAGGGAGGGAGTCGGCGGGACAATGATATGTGCCACCCGTGTCCCGAAGAGCAGCAGTAGCAAAGCGAACACGCCCGAAAGTAAGCCGAAGCCAACCGAACGCCAGCCTTTTCCCGACAGTTCTCGGCGCAGCAGAAAATAAGGCAGTCGCCGCGCAGAAGAAATTCTCTGCCAGCCTGTCAGCAGCAGGATAACACCGGCGAGAAGCAGAAGCTGTCCGATCAAGCGCAGTGATTCTTCAATCGACACCGATTTTTGCTTCCCCTTCAGACACTCTATCCGCCCAATTCCACGCAACGGCCGTTCGATTCACCCATCAAATATAACGGATAAATCATGCACATCCTCGCTTGATTGTACACGTATCGCAGCAAAAAAGACCGCCGGAAATACCAACATTGATTCCATCCGGGACACGTTGGAGCATGCGAACAAGTCATGGAGCGTAGCGCTCACCTATCGAGCACACTGCGGATCGTGTCGACGAGCTGCCGTTGGCTGAAAGGTTTATTCAGTGTGGCGCTTGCACCGAGTTGACGGGCTTTGTCCAAGTCGGCTTGAAAACCTACCGCCGTGATGATGATGGCAGGAATGTCACAGATCTTCGGATCGGCCTGTTTGCTTGCCAGCAAATCGAGACCACTTTGATCCGGCATCATCAAGTCGAGCGTGATCACGTCCGGGCTGGACGTACGCATGATCTCCAATCCATCTTTTGTGGACGCAGCCTGGATGACGTCGAATCCGCTTCCCTCGAGTACGAAACCGATCATCCGCCGAATGTATTCCTCGTCGTCGATGACGAGAATACAGTTTCTCATGACTTACCTCTCAAGAATCCTGCAGTTCCCCTTCGTCGAGTGCCTGGTCGAGTGTGGGGAAAATAGAAAACACACGATCCAGCAGTGTGAGTCTTAATGCCGTCCGGGCTTGTGGTTGAGGTTGGCTGATGTGCAACGTTCCCCCGCGTTCACGTACCGTCTTCAAGCCCGAAACGAGTGCCGAAAGGCCCGAACTGTCGATGAAATCGACATGTTGAAGATCGACGATGATCGTCAAACCGTCCGAATCGACAAGTTCGCGCAGCTTCTCCTTTAAATTCGGCGCCGTCTGCACGTCGATTCTGCCTTGAGGGACGACGACAATCTTCTTATCCTGTGGACGTTCGATATCAATTTTCATTCTTGTCCACTCCATGAATATTTTTGATCAACTGCCAATGATTTCGCGTTCCACCTATACGATGATACTCACAAGTATCGAGCAGCCCTTCGGCCAGCATTAGCCCATAACCGCGTTCCGGTGGTTCCGTACCGTCGAACATCCTCACCTGTAAAGGTTCCGGGATCGGCACGCCATGATCGTAAAGATCGGCGACAAGGCGGTTTTCCTCGACGACCACGCAGCCTTGAATTCTCCCCGAACCTTCCCCGAATGCATGGTGAATCTGATTCGAGAGAATCTCGGACGTAGCCAGGGCGAAATCGTCCAGCATTTGACCATCCAGGCATGGGTGCCCTTCAATCTGCCTATCCTTCAACCCACGAATCAGATCGACGACGCTACGCACGGCAATAAAATCCGAATCGATCACGAATGGAAGTGCCGTGCGATTTGCATCGTCCTCATGTATACATCGAAACATGAGCAGCGCAACATCATCCCGCGCAGGCAAACCTTGGCGATGGACCTCCAATCCCGAAATAAGCGCACGGATCTGATCCTCTGCGCGTGCAGGATGTGTGGCGTAAATTATATCGGATAGCCCCTGCAGGCCAAGTACCTTTCCCTGCGGGTCCTCGGCTTCCGTCACACCATCCGAGTAAACCAGAACCAGATCGCCCGGATGAAGGGGAACGGTTCTGTTTCCATAAGGATACTTGGGATCGATGCCCAGCGGGATACCCGTACCGGGCAAGAACTCGACCTCGGCATTCTCGTATCGCCAGAGAAGCGCATCGACATGTCCCGCCGAAGCGTACTCGAACGACCTTTCTTGCTGCAGGCAGCGCAGCACGATCGCCGTCACAAAAGTGTCCGCTCGCTCCAGATCCTGGTAGATATAGCGCCCGATTATCTTCATCAAATCTGCCGGCTTTTCGCAAAACGGAGCATGACCCCGAAACGTGCCGTGTACGATGGAAGTCAAGATCGCAGCCGGCATGCCTTTCCCGGCGACGTCTGCAAGGATCATGATCGGATCGCCGTCCTGGTTTCTGGAAGACGCATAAATATCACCGCCGACGTGTCTCGCCGGCTGCAGGTATACGGCGATATCGACGCCGGGAATTTCAGGCAATTCATCCGGCAGCAAACTCGCCTGAATCCGCGCAGCGACTTTCAATTCGCGTTCGATTCGCTGTCGTTCCTCCCGGATCATCCTCGAACGCATGGATTCGATAATCGAACAAACACGGTCCGCAGCCGATGCAAGAAGCTGGATGTCGTTGGCCGTAAAGCGGTCGGGCAGCGCGTCGATAAAACCCATCATGCCTTTCGTCTGCCCATCGAGAGTCAAGCGGGCCACCAACAAATCACCGCAATCAACAAGTTCCGAATTGGCAAGCACGAGAGAATCATGCAATTCTCGCTTACTCACGGGACCCGCAGAATCTTCGGTCAATGTCAGCAGAAGATCCACATCCGGAAGATCCTGCCCGGAAGCGGTGAGCGTGTGCAACTCGCTATCTTCGCGCAGGACGATGAAGACGTCCTCGACGAAGATGACTTTCTTCAGCAGGGCGATAATCGCTTCCATCAAATCGAGCAGATCGGTAGCCCGGCTGACGATGTGCGTGAATTCGTCGCACTTTTCCCGGCAATTCCGTTGGCTTGTCGAATCCTAAAACCTGGCGGTCGTCCTTGAAGCAAGCAAAGCCGCCATCCGTCAAGCCGTACCAGGTTCTCTGGATCTCAGCCAGGATGTCAGACAGCTTTCCATCCATGGGGTATACTGTATCTCACTCAATGACTTGAAGCAACTTTTCAGCGATGATTGCATCTAATGGATAAAGAGAACCCACCCAGCATTGAAGCACTGCAAGCAGGCGACCGTGAGGCGTACGCACGAATGGTTGAATTGTACTCACCCAAGATATATCGCCTCTCCCTGCGCATGGTCGACGATCCGCTCGAAGCGGAGGACATATTGCAGGAGACTTTCTTGAACGCTTTTCGAGCCATTCAAAAATTCGAAGGACGTTCGAGTCTCGGCACCTGGCTTTATCGAATCGCCACCAACCAGTCGCTGATGCATCTTCGCAAACGGAACCCTACTCTCGTTTCGGTCGATGAACCGATCCCAGGGCTGGACGATCCGGACCAAAAGCGCGAGCTCGTCGATTGGTGCTGTCTCCCCGAAGAAGAGTTCATGACCACAGAAACGCAGGTGAAGTTGAAGGAAGCGATCCAGGGTCTATCACCTGCGTTGAAGACGGTTTTCATCCTGCGCGATCTGCACCATCTGACGACCCGGGAGACTGCACAGATTCTCGATATTTCCGAATCCGCCGTAAAAACCCGCCTGCTGCGCGCCAGACTCCAACTGCGCGATGCACTTTCGTCTTATTTTTCGGAACGCGTGAAAGAGACGGACAATGGTTGAACACGAATCTTGCCAGGAACTTCTACAGGGATTATCGGCATACATCGACAACGAAGCCAGCGAAAAGATCTGCCGTGAGATCGAACGCCATCTCGAAGAGTGCGACAACTGCCGGATCATGCTGGACACGATGCGAAAAACCATCTCGTTGTATCAAGCCGCTGACGGGGCGGATCAGATACCCGGCGATATCGAAGAACGACTTCTGAATACCTTGCACATTGACGACGCATGACTTGATACCGGTGATGAAGCGGACAAAACAGATTTCTATGGCGAAGAAGGCCGGACGTAAGAAGCGTAAGAAACGAACGGGAAGCCAAGAGCCCCGCCCTGGCACCCGGTGCCCGATTTGCGGCGAAGGCACGCTGGCGTACGACTCGTGTTTGCGCTTATGTTGTACCCACTGCCGGGCCAGCTACGCAGGAGCCTTTACCTGATGACGCTCGTCCCTCCCGTAGGGAAGGTCGCACTCCACCTACATCGGCGGCAAACAAAACGATAGGATCCGATCTGCCGCTCGACTCCAAAACAGGAGAATCACGATGAACGTAAAAGTAACCTGGAGCAACGGATTGACGTTCACCGGAACTGCGCAAAGTGGTTTTTCCGTGCCCTTGGGCGGGGATCCATCTGTGGGAGGGAACGACGATGGTTTTCGACCCCTGGAGCTCTTCGCCATCGGTCTCGCCGGATGCACGGCCATGGACGTCATCTCCATTCTGCAAAAGAAACGCCAGAAAGTCGCTCAGTTTGAAGTCCGCATCCACGCCGAACGCGCCGAGGAACACCCGCGTACCTTCACGGACGTTCACATCGAATACCTCGTCACGGGGGAAAACATCGAGAAAGCCGCCGTCGAACGAGCCATCGAACTATCCGAAACGAAGTACTGTCCCGCGCAGGCGATGTTGAAAGAAAGCGTGCCCATCTCTTCCTCGTATCAGATCATCGAAAGCATCGAATGACCGTTCGACTCCACTGTCACTCGCGAATCCAAAACCGATTACCAGTGGAGCCGTTTCTGCGATAGACTCATACGTCGAGGGATTCGAAATTCGATGGACAAGTTATCATCCCATCTCACCTTGGAGAGGCCAATATGTTGCTGCACAACCTGAACGACATGGATTCACGCGAGCGGGTGCCCGGATTTCATTCCCGAATGATTCATTCGGACCACATGACGTTCTCGGTCTGGGACGTTGAAGCCGAGGCGGCCCTTCCGGAACACTCGCATCCTCACGAACAAATCTCGACCGTCCTGGAAGGCACGTTCGAGTTGACCGTTGGGGGAGACACAAAATCGCTTCAGCCAGGCATGGTTGTCGTAATACCTTCGGACGTCCCCCACTCCGGCAAAGCCCTGACGCCCTGCAAGATGCTCGACGTGTTCCACCCGGTGCGAGAGGACTTTCGATCCTCCGAGTAGTGTCTGGCCAAATCAAGCGGGTTCGTAAACGCAGTCGACTTGCCCGATTCTCCCACTATGCGTTGTAGGAAGTCGAGGTCACGTCGCCGCCGGTCCCGCTCCAATCCGTGTGGAAAAATTCACCCCTCGGGCGATCGATGCGTTCATAGGTGTGCGCGCCAAAATAATCTCGCTGTGCCTGAAGCAAATTGGCAGGCAATCTCTGGCAGCGATAACCGTCGTAGAATGCCAACCCACTCGAAATCGCAGGGACGGGAATCCCCTGCCCGATGGCTTCAACCACGGTTCTCCGCCAGGCTTCCTGGGCGGACACCACCTCCTGTTTGAAGTAATCGTCGAGCAACAGATTCGCCAGGTCCGGTTGGCGATCGAATGCCGTTTTGATCTCGCCCAAGAAAACCGATCGGATGATGCAGCCGCCTCGCCACATGAGCGCCACCGAACCATAATCGATGTCCCAACCGTACTCCGCCGCAGCCTTACGCAGGAGCATGAATCCCTGTGCGTAGGACACGATTTTGGAAGCGTAGAGCGCCTCGCGAATGTCTTCGATCAGCGTCTGGCGATCACGAGCAGACGTGATCGACGGGCCGGAGAGAAGCGTACTGGCGTGGATGCGTTCATCCTTCATGCTCGACAGATCACGGGCAAACACCGCTTGCGCGATGAGCGTCAGAGGTGCGCCGAGGTCGAAAGCGTTTATTGCCGTCCATCGCCCGGTCCCTTTCTGCCCGGCGACATCGAGGATCTTCTCGACCAAAGGCTCGCCGTCCTCGTCTTTGTATCTGAATATGTCACTCGTGATTTCGATCAGGTAGGAATCCAGCTTGCCCTCGTTCCATTTCTTGAAGGTGGAATGCAGTTCTTCGTTCGTCAATCCCAGAACGTCCCTCAAAAGCTGATAGGCCTCGCCGATCAATTGCATGTCGCCGTATTCGATGCCGTTGTGCACCATCTTCACGAAGTGTCCCGC
>JARRPX010000029.1 GCA_037382465.1 Anaerolineales bacterium
TTGAGGCAGGCCGCGATGACGTGCCCGACAGCGCCGTCAATGCTGCTCACCAGGGCCAATGCCAGAAGAAAACATGCCGGGGCGTCCAGATCCAATTGATCGACCACCCAACCGAAAGATCCACGCAAGGGCGGTACGTTGGAACGAGCCAGCGGCGTATCGATCTGTTGAGTCAAATAGACCGCGGTGGTATCGCCGGCAAAGAATTGGGCTCGCTCCTGCTGGAAACGAACCAAATCCAACGCCTCCTGAACGCGGTCGCTTAAAGGAGGCAGTGGCTCCAGGCCGCCGCCGCGAGCGTAGCGCAGCCAGCCGATTTCACGCCGCATACGTAAAGTCACCTGGCGCAGCCAGTAATCCGCCTGCTCATCGACGGCAAACAACCCGGGGATGAAGGTAGTTGTTTCAGGAAAGGTCGGGTTGGTGTTCATACCGACAGATCTACCTCCGGGCTGTTTACCGCTTGCTGACCGTTGACACGCAGGATCAGCGAATAACGGCCAGGTGCGACAGCCTCTGCATCTGCAATCGATAACGTCAAGCCGGTCTGGTCCGGCGTGTATGTCAGTGGGCCTTCGAACACATAAGCGACCCGACCTTCCTCGGCGTCATAAAGCGCCAGGAAGATGTCATCCCGTGCTCGACCCAAAAGAAATCCACTCAAATCAATATCACCGACGACGTTTGGAGGGACACTCGAGATCGCCACTCCACTGGCGTTGGCCGAGGTCACCGTTGGCCTCAGACTGCCTTTCAGGATGTTGCTGCTGCGCATGCGGCCCGAGATCAACACCTGCACCACACCGACAGGATGTTCTCCAGCACCGATCCTGTCGCCCGCAAATACCGTCCCAGACAACTGCGCACGCGCCTGATTGGGCCGTTGGGCACTGACGCCGAACATGACTTCGCCAATTCGAACCTGCAAGCCTTCCAGGTTCAAATCACTGCCGGAAAGCGTGATCTCATCTCCAACCTCGAACTTGGTCGGTCGCACGGATTCCAGGCTTGGCCCCATCGACGGCAGAATAGGAATTCGAACGCCCGCCATTCCGATTTCGTCCGGCGGAGCTTGCGTATGATCGACACCCACGACCAGGCTGTAACTGGGCGGTTCGGCAGGAGCAATCATGATGGGCCGAACCTGAAAAGCCATCGAAAAGCGATACTTTTCATCCGAACCTTGCATCAACTTGGACAACAAATCCGCTGGTGCCGCATCGAAAGTGATTTTGAGTGACTCCGGGTTCTCTTCCAAAGCGGCATATATATCGGCGTGCAGGACAGGGTCGGGTGACGGCAGGATGTTCAATTCCTGTAAACCCTGCAATCCTTTACTTAAATTTTCGTGCGCCATGGCTGTGTCGCTATCGCCGGTCTCATCGAAAGCCGTCAGCAGGTACTTCAAGGTCAACCACAACGGTGGATTACGGTCTTGCTCCAGAGGCAAGTTCTTCATAGTGGGGTCGAAGTCGGCTTCGTAGAGGAATAAATTGAGTCTCGACTTAACCGTTCCTGTTGTAGCGTTTTTCGGTTCGGGACGGCCTATGGTGACATCCATTCCAGCACGATCCTGCAAACGAACCTGCAGCCACTCACTTACCTTTCCGATTGCTGCAGCTGTATTGGCTAATGTCATCGGCACAGTTCCTTCAGCGAATCCGCAGGTAATGACGGCTCAACCGCATGGGCGGTTCTGGCGCAGTCGATGGAGCGGGTTGTGATTTCGGTTGAGGATTTGATTGCACGGCGGCTTCACTCACAGATCCATCCAAAGTCATGACGATCGATCCGATCGAAAGATGCAGCGACTGCTGCTGCTCGACCACGGATGGCTGTTGGACAGGTCGGGTCGAAAGGGTATCGATGATAGTTTGCGCGGGAAGAACCTTACCACCACGCTCGACGGATTCCGCCTCTACGACGCTCTGCCGTGGATTCTCATCCCCGACCCATTCCATAACTTGCCGGACGATTTGCCGGCCCGTCGATAATTGCGGTCGCTCCCGAGATTCAAGTGAAACTTGCCAGCTGCGGTCAACATCCTGTTGGTGTTCCATTGCGGTAGAAGTCGACCTATCTCCCGATCCAACAATCTGATTTGGATCGATTGATCCCGGCTTCTCACCCAAACTCTGGCCCGTCTCGATCCCATCCAAATCTTCCGTCACAAGGGATCGTTCGCTGGCGCTGGGATGTCCGACGGATTGGGTTTCGTTCACCGGCTCGGTGGAGTGAAGTCCATCGTGAACCGCCGCCTCGACTCCATGCTCGTTCGATTCGAATTCATCGGCCGACTCGGGTGCTGTTGCCTGTATTGGATCGGAGGCTCTGGCCGCCTCAACCGCTTCCCGATCCTTCTCGATTGGAATGGGCACCTCTGCTGCGGAATCGACTCCTGCCTGTGTTGATCTGCGCGGCATCCTGGTTTGAGAAGAAGGCAGCAGCTCTGGACCAGCGGCGTGGGTTGGTTCGACGAAGACTCGCCGCTCTTGATCCAATGGCGAAATCGATTGAGTGCCTTGCTCAACCCGCCGTCCTCCTGGCGGAGACGCAGATCCGAATGTAAGGCCCGTCTGTCGTATCACACCATCGAAATAACTACCCATGCTTCACCTTTCTCGTCCGATCAACTTCAAATACTGCTCTTTCCGTTTCGCTGGCAAGGCCAGAATTTCGTCTTCCGTCCAATGGTAGGATTTGGCGAGACGATGGATTGTATCGATCACACTCGATTGAACATCTTTCAGATGCGCCAACAACATCCGTCCCAGATCCATTGGCCGTTCCCCGTTCTGTCCGCAGTACGGGCATTTGCTGGTCACGGTCGGCGCAATCAAAGGATCCGCCGACAGCATGGCTTCTTCGATTGTCAGGACGACCGCCTCGGGTATGGGTAACGCCAGCTCCACCTCACTTTCGACCAACAACGATTGCACCATCTCCTCTGCCGCTTGTTGTGAATCTTCGAAACTGCACCGCTGCCAGCGGTATTGATCCTGAGCCGTTGGTCGCCGCAGGATGATTCTCGCTCCATGTGCATGGACCTCAACCCGCTCGACCTTGTTCGCCCGACGCTGTAATTCCTGTAGCGCAGCTAACTTGACATCGACTTCGAACGACTGCCCGCAGCCGGCCGCATCACAGGTCATGTTGACCACCAGAATTTCATGGCCGTTTGTCCTGACCAATTCAAGCAGCAGTGCCAGACGGTCACCAACCGATAAAGTCTCCAGGATCGCCGGGTCGATTGACTCACGATTTGCCAGGCAGGCATACAAAACCTCACTCACCAGCTGCGGCCGGGGAGAATCGAAATCAATGTCGAGATCACCTTTGAAAAAGCCAAAGGGACGGAAGGCGGAATTAACCATTACCATCTCGAAATCTGCTGGGCTAAGATCTCAACGTTCGTTGTCCAGTAAAAGTAATTCAGGGAACGACGAACGGCCGGCGATGTGTTAGCCGCCTTCCTTCGGTTCTTTCGTATCGGTGTCGCGTTCCCAGCCTTCTAATTCGATCTTGATGCTTTCGATCGCAACTGCATTTGCGTTGGCATCCAGATCCGGCATGGTGGTAAATTCACTCACCCAACAGCCATGGAGGAAATAACGGAAGGCAACCTGACCCGCCTCGTTCATCACCTCTAAGGTCAACTCCTTTTTATAGTTGACCAGATCCATGCCCGTATCACCGGCATAGGGATGGACCATGTTGGCCCATTTCTCGAATTCCACGTCGTGGGTAATGCCGCGCTCTAGCGAAAGCGCATCGTAGGTCGTCCTTCCGGGCGATTTGTGATCGGTGCTATTCTCACCACCAGAACGATGCTTGACAACTTCGGTCGTGCGTTTCAACGCACCCACTTTACTCACACCCAGAACGGGTTTTCCGTCCCACAAGACTTTGAACTTGAAATTCTTGTATGGGTCGTAGCGATGGGTATTGACAACAAAACCAGTAGCCATGAAATTGCCTCCCTTTTCCTGAGGGTCAAGACTAGAGATCACCCGCTATTTGTTGGATCTTGATGACCACAAATTCGGCCGGTTTGAGTGGGGCAAAACCGACTTCGATATTCACGATGCCCAGATTTCGATCGGCCTGGGTGGTTGTATCTCCATCACACTTGACGTAGAACGCTTTATCGGGCGTCGAGCCCTGGAAAGCGCCTTGCCGGAACAACCCCATCATGAAGGCGTTGATGTTCTGTCGAATCTTGGCCCACAGCGGTTCGTCGTTGGGTTCGAACACGACCCATTTGGTGCCTCGGAACAGCGATTCCTCCAGAAACAGTACAAAGCGCCGAATAGGTATGTACTTCCACTCCGATCCGAGATCATCGGAACCAGCCATCGTACGCGATCCCCAGCACACAAACCCACTGGGGAAACTACGCAGGCAGTTGACGCCCAACTTATTGAGCACCCCGTTTTCCATATCGGTCAGCTTGAGGTCGAGCCCCAGGATGTTGCGCAGATCGGCTTCAATTCCGGCCGGTGCCTTCCAAACGCCGCGAGTGGAATCGATACGGGCCATCAATCCGGCAACAGCGCCCGACGGTCCGATTGTTTTGGTCAGGCTTCCCGAAGCATATTTCAGATGCGGGAAGAACACGGCCGAATTGGTCTTGTTTACCAAGGAACGCAGGTCGTTGACCTTTGAAGTATCCTGCACGACTTCCGGTCGATTCTTGTTGATCCAACTTGCAGGAGAATCGATGAGCAGGAAAGCGCGATTTTCGGAGCAGTAATTGCTTGCGGGACCCACGATCTTGTCGAAATCGGCTTCGGTGACTTCTTGATCGCCCGGCAGAACCATTAGATTGAACAGGTCGACCGAATCCAAAGCATAAAACCCGGTCTGAGCGTCCTGATTGCCCAAATATTCGGTTACCGTCGGCGCACTACCATCGGCCCCGCTCTGGCCAGGAGTGCTGAAACTGCCAGTTCCGGAAGAACCCAAGGTGTATTGGCGTACGTTGAGCTGCATTTCACCGGCGTCAAAGGCCGTGTCGTCCGTGGCGATGCTGGACGGCGTCTTGTTGATCGTACCGCTGGTAGCTAGAATGGCCAATTGATAGCCCCAGGTTTTGGCACGATAGGACAGCGTAGTATCGGCGTTGATCGCGTTGGCAATGATCTTGAGCTTTTCCCGAACGCCGTCATTGTCTTCATGCGCCGTTGGACTGGCGGAGTCAACGGCGCTCTGATACCACAGGGGCGTTCCGGTGGTAACAGTGACCAGATTGTAGTCCGCCGTATTGAGCATCACATCGGTGCCGTCGATGGTGATTTTGGTAATATCACTTTGATTCAATATCGCGATTTCATCCAATATGTCGGTAAGATCTTTAGGCGCGCTGATGGGTGAAGAAATGGAGGGGATGGTGCCCAACTTCAACACCGAGCCGGTCGGTGCCGGGCGGAAATCGCTCCAGCGCACAAACTCCAAACCACCCTGATCGATGCCCAACATCAGCGCAGCCGTGACGTCGTCCTTCGCCGCGCGACTCACGCGCACGCTGGCCCAGGGTTCGCATCCAGCCACATTTTCAGCCTGAATGAAGAGGAGATAGAAAGCATTCCCACCGGTTCCCACTTTGGTGAACTTGCAATCGACGCTCAACCCCGGGTCGATCGTTTGCAAGGCCGGGTTGATCACACTTTCGAGGTGGGTTTCAAGATCGGTCAGCGATGTGCTCCCGGAAATCGTCCAGGGACTCAAATCGACCGTGACCGGATCTTTATCGTTGACGCTGATGGTGATCTTGGCCGGCGCGGAGGACCCTCCCGGGTTGACCAAATCGTCGATCGTCGTACGGACCTCGGCGACCGAGGTGCCCAGTGGACTACGGGATTGTGAAAATCCGGCGAAGCTCGTGCTGATGTCGTTGATCGGCTTGCTGGAATCGGATACCGGCCCCAGGGTGGAGCTCAACTCGAGATCGATCAGATCCGAACTCTGCGTAACGAATGTGGGCGCAAATCGAGGCGAGTTGGGATCCATGGTCAGACCGAGGTGGCTTTCGGTGGTGACCGCCTTTCCCCCTTCCTCTAAGATGACGTATAGATTAAAGGTTTCGTTGGGATTGGCAGTATCGTAATCGACTTGCAGACGAACGGTGTTGCCCCAAGTACCCTCGGCTTTGGCTGCCACTTCCAAGGCGTCATCTCCGCCCAAAGACTTGAGCGTCACCTTGGCCTTCTTGGCTCCTTTTGCCAGGCGGATCACGTACGAATCCGTACCGCCGTTGCCGAAGAACAGGCGCACACTTTCAGCTAGATCAGATTTCGGATGTGGATCACCGAACTGCCGGGCATAATCGGCCAGGCTCTGGATACGTACTGCCTTGTTGATTGGCCCTTTGCTGGCGCGGCCCAAGAAGGCGGCGATTGAGGTCGATACGCCCGTAATGGTGTGCACCCCGCTTGGCACTTCTTGAATGTATACGCCTGGATAACTCACCTGAGTCATAGCACTTGCCTCCTCCTGTTCTTCCACAGTTGTCTGGGAAGATCAAATGATCAAACGGATACCATGAGGGAGTATCACCCCTGATGTTTGGATTTTCTAACAGTCTTGATCGGATATGCACCCCTTCACAAACTCTGCGACTCGATCACCGCTTTGAAAGCGGATGGAATTGCCAGTTTGTTCTTGAATGATGGCTCCTCGTACTCGCCCCCTGGGTTCAAGCCACACGCGGACAATGTATAAACCTTCTGCCAAACCGATTGTGCGGCCATCCGTCAGAACTACCTGGCCTTTAAATGTTTTACTATCTCCGGTTGGATTGACGCACAGAGAAAATGTATAGTAACGGCCAAGATCTTGAGGTTCTTGGGATATGAGGAAAACCCCTATCTGTATAAGAAGCACCCGGCTTGCTCGTTTGAGTGTATTCGGTAGCTCTGTCTTTGAACTGTTAATATTCTGTGGATTGTCTGTTACTTCGAGGTTTAGATGTCTGATTCGTTACGAATGGCGGTCATCAATTTCTGTGTCGCCGACATCGGCTCGACACTGAGTTCTTTTTTCAGCAGGTTCGTGAGGTCTTCATAGACTCGAAGGGCTTGATTGCGATGCCCGATCTTGTGCAGCGCGCGCATTAACAGCCGATACACATCCTCCCGCAGATCGTCCAGGGCGAGCAACTTGTGGCAGAGATCGATCGTTTGTTTGAAGGAACCACTCTCGTAGTGCCATCTCGAAAGATGGCTGAGCAGATGCAAGTATTGCTCCTCTAAACGCATACGTTCTTGGATCGGCCAATCCTCACCAATTATCTCCGCCAGGTAACTGCCGCGGTACAGCGGTAGAGCTTGTTCGAACTCTTTCACCGCGTCATCGACTGCGCCGTTGGCCAGATAGAGATTTCCCGCTCGGTAGTGCAGGTCGAAGCTCGACACATCAGTGTCAATTTGTTGGCCAGGGCAGAGGTTGTAGGCATCGTTCTCATACACGATCGCATTGCCAATTTCGGCGTTAGCCAAGCTGCGTCGGAGGCGGCTTATTGCAATGTGTAGTTTCCCTATCGCATCTTCGGGATCATCCTCGGGCCAAAAGGTGGAGAGCAACATCTCCTTGTGGCAGCGCTTTTTCTCCGAGCTGGCCAGGAATTTGAAAATCATCTGGCCCTTACGGTTGGCGCAAAGTGTGACCCTTTTACCGTCCTTCTTCCGCATATCGAACGATCCCAAAAGCCGCACAAAGAGTGTTTCCTGATACATTTCCCGCTTCTGGTGATCCTGTTGCGTGGATGTCTCGATCGCCCCTCTTTCATATCTCGTCTGGTTCAAAGCCTGTTCGAGGCGACTCAAAACAGCACGCAGCTGATCCTCTAATGCTTGAATCTCGTTCTCCATTTGATTGACGATGAGCTGCAAGCCCGCATGCGTCTTGAAGATGGTGAAGTGGGCTTTGGCGATGTCAGACAGCGCTTCCAACATCGGTCCGCAGTGCGGAATTGCTTTATCGTCTGCCATCTCAAACGCTCGCTCGAACCAAATGACACTTCGACCCAAATCGCGTCTTTCCAACAACACCATCGCCATCTGTAAAAACGTCCAACACATAAGCGGTGTTTCATCCGTGTCGTGATCGATATCCACGATACTCTCTAGATAAGCTTCACAGCCGAGATATTCCCCCTTTTCGAGATCCTGAAGACAATTAACGAGTTCTACGGCAACTCCATGAGCAGACAAAGGAGAGGACGCGGAATCTCCCTTATCCGGCAGTAGACTTTCCATATAGAATAACCCCCTTACCTAGCCCTTCATCTTGGGCTGTATCGGTTTTGGATTGTGGTATCTCTCGAATAGGTTTCCGTGTTTACCGGTCTTTGCACCAGCAGCGAGGAATATCCAACCCCTATATATCAATATTTTACGACAAGAATTCGAATTTGAATCTTAATATTTTCGACCAATTAGGTCGTAATATCTGCATGAAACGTCTTCCCAAAAATTACTCTTGATGCCCTTTAGGTATTTCGATTTCCTTAGCAGCGAAGATCCACACAATTCCTTCACAACATCCTCATCACTCTTTAACGCTTGATAACTATACTTTCGCTTGAAATTATTCCGCTATGCCGCAAAGGAGAACCCAAGCTCATGCTTCGAAAATTGGATATCCGCAAGTGGAGCCGCAAGCAGCAGCTTATCGGCGCAGGTGCCGTGGTGCTGCTCATCGCTGCGGCGGTCACGCTTTCACTCACCGTCTTCCGCCAGCGCGAGGTGGCCGAAACCGACCAGTTGCAGACCGCACGCGTGCGCCAGGGCGACCTGATAATCTACGCCAGCGGATCCGGAACGCTCACCGCCGGTCACCAATACGAGCTGGGTTTCGCCGCCAGCGGACCCATCGACGAGCTCGACGTTCAGGCCGGCGACACGGTCGAGGCCGGCGACGTGCTTGCCGTACAGGGGGAACGCGAACAACTGCAGGCCAGCGTTTCGGCCGATCAACTCTCCGTGCTCGACGCCCAGAACGCACTCGACGATCTCTATGACAACGCCGATCTCGTCACCGCTCAGGCGCTGCTCGATCTGGCCGACGCCCGGGATGCCTTGCAGAGCGCCGAGTACACCTGGTCCGTGCAGCAAGCGGGCAACCGCGCCAGCCAGGCGACCATCGACGCCGCCGAGGCCAATCTGATCCTGGCCGAGATCGAGCTCAAGCGCGCCAAAGCCGAGTACGACAAATATTCCAACACCTCGGACACCAACCGCGCCAAAGCCATCGCCCTCTCACAGTACGCTGCGGCCCAAAACCACTACAACTCGGTCCTGCGCGAATTGAACTGGTACAAAGGCGAACCTACCGAAATCCAACAGGCGCAGCTCGACGCCGAACTCGCCATGGCCAAAGCGCAGGTAAATCAGGCCGAACGCGCCTACGAGCGCGTCAAGGACGGCCCCGATCCGGACGAAGTCGAGAAGGCGCAGCTGCAGCTCGACAACGCCAAAGCCAGGCTGGCCGTCTCGCAGCGTAATCTGGACGAATCCATCATCACCGCACCCGTCGACGGCACCGTGATGGCCGTCACGGCCGAATCCGGCCAGACGGTCTCGGGCACGTTCATCACCGTGGCCGATCTGAGCCAGCTCTACCTGGAAATCTATCTCGACGAGACCGATCTGGATAAGATCGACCTGGACTACGAGGTCGAGGTGACTTTCGACGCCCTCCCGGACTTGATGTACACCGGACACGTGGTGCAGCTGGATCCCGAGCTCTACAGCGAGGGGCCCATCTCCACCGTGCGCGGCCTGGTGCTGCTGGACGGCGAGGACAATCCCAGCCTCGATCACCTGTTGATCGGCATGAACGCCGCCGTGGACGTGATCGCCGGCAAGGCCATCGGAGCAGTCCTCGTCCCCGTCGAGGCGCTGCGCGAGCTTTCGCAGGGTAAATACGCCGTGTTCGTGCTCGACGAGAACGGCGAACCCCGGCTGCGCACGGTCGAAGTGGGCATCATGGATTACACCTACGCCGAGATCACCTCCGGCCTGGAAGTGGGCGAAGTGGTCACGACCGGAATCGTGGAGACAAATTGATGGCCGCTCCGGTTTTGATCGAAACCAACGATGTGAAGAAGATTTACGGCAAGGGAGACGTCCGCGTCGCCGCGCTGGATGGCGTGAGCATTCACATCGAACGCGGCGAATTCGTGGCCGTGATGGGCCCTTCCGGTTCCGGCAAAAGCACGCTGATGAACATCCTTGGCTGCCTCGATCGTCCCAGCGAAGGGTCCTACGTACTCGACGGCGAGAACATCAGCCAGAAAGACCGCATCCAGCTGGCGCACATCCGCGGCGAACGCATCGGTTTCATCTTTCAATCCTACAACCTGCTGCCGCGCACCAGCGCGCTGAAGAACGTCATGCTGCCTCTTTTCTACAACCGCAAGCATGCGCGCAGCATGGAAGAACGGGAGGCGACGGCGCGCAAGGTGCTCGAATCGGTGGGGTTGGGTGATCGATTGTCGCACATGCCCCAGGAGTTGTCCGGCGGCCAGCAGCAGCGCGTCGCCATCGCCCGCGCCCTGGTCAACGATCCGCTGCTCATTCTGGCCGACGAACCCACCGGCAACCTGGACAGCCATTCCGGGGAAGAGATCATGCAGCTGCTGCACGAACTGCACAAAGATGACCGCACGATCGTGATGGTTACGCACGATCCCGAGATCGCCGCCCATACGCAGCGCACGATTCACCTGCTCGATGGCCATGTGGAACAGATCGTCAAGAACGGCTCCGGCAAGGCCAAGAAACAGAAGGTGGCGCATGAATCTGCGTGAATTCCTAAACGTCGCCTGGGAGAGCATCACCGGCAACAAGATGCGCTCCCTGCTCACCATGCTGGGCATCATCATCGGCGTCGCTTCGGTGATCGTTATGGTCTCGATCAGCGCCGGCACCGAAGCCACCATCGAGGACCAGATCACCGGCTTGGGTTCGAACCTGATCTACGTCACTTCCAGCTTCGGCCGCATCGGCGCCCGCGGCGGAGGCAACCCCTTCAGCGGCGGCGGTGCGGGTGGATTGGTCTACGACGACGCCTTCGCCATCGCCGACGAGGTCGAAGGCGTTTCGGCCGTCGTCGTGGAGATGTCCTCTTCCGAGACGGTGAAGACGGCCAGCGCCTCCCTGGAAGATGTGACCATCCAGGGCACCACGGCGGACTTCCCCTCTGTGCGAGACATGGAAATCGCCGACGGGCGCTACTTCAACCAGCGCGAGGTCGACCGCAAGCAGAAAATCGCCGTGTTGGGCTACGATCTGGCCCAGGAATTTTTCGGCGAAGAAGACCCCATCGGCCAGATGATCACCGTGGACACGACCAAACTGACTGTGATCGGCGTGTTCGCCGAACGCGGTTTGGTCAGTGGAGTCGATTTCGACGCCCAGGTATACGTGCCCATCACCGTGGTCTTCCAGAAGTTTACGCCCTCCATGTTCGCCCGTTTCATGGGCAACAACGTGCGCGTGATCTACGTGGAGATCGAAAGCCCCGAGGTGCTGGACAGCACCATCCAGCAAATCGAACTCCTGCTGGCCAAGCGCCACGATGTCTCGCTCGAGGATGCCGACTTCAGCGTGACCACGCAGCAGGACATCATCCAGACCCAGGAGTCCACGACGGCCGCATTTCGCAACTTGCTCGGCTGGGTGGCCGGCGTCTCATTGATCGTTGGCGGCATCGGCATCATGAACATCATGCTCGTCAGCGTGACCGAACGCACGCGCGAGATCGGCATCCGCCAGTCGGTGGGCGCCACGCCCAACGACATCCGCTGGCAGTTTCTCACCGAGGCGCTGCTGCTGAGTCTGATCGGCGGGCTGATCGGCGTGCTCGCCGGCGCAGCCGGATCGTGGCTCTTCGGATCGATCAGCGGCATGCGCACGGTCGTGGTCTTCTCTTCGATCTTTCTGGCATTCACTTCAGCCGCCGGTGTGGGCGTCTTTTTCGGCTACTACCCGGCCAACAAGGCCTCGCAGCTCGACCCGATCGAGGCGCTTCGACACGAGTAACCCATGGCGTTATTATGCAAAACCAAACCAATCGACGAGGAGTGCTCGATGAAAATTACTAAATTGATCCCGATCTCGATTATGGTCCTGCTGCTGGCAGCCTGCGGCAGTTCAGCGACGGAAACCAGTGAGGCGACGTCCGGACTCGAATCCGGGACGAGAGGTTACCCACCGCAGATGCGGCTTTCCATGGGCACCTTCCTGCTCGAAGACACCGATCTGGCGGTCACGCCGGAACAGGCGGCTGAACTGCTGCCGCTGTGGGAAGCCGTGCTCAGCCTGTCCGAGAGCGACACCGCCGCGCAGGCGGAGATCGACGCGCTCTACGACCAGATCGAAGAGACGATGACCGCCGATCAGATGCAGGCCATTGCTGAGATGAATCCGACTCAAGATGACATCGCAGCCTTGATGGAAAGCCTGGGCCTGGATAATACGAACGCAGCGGGCGGATTTCAAGGCGGAAACCCACCGCAGGGTTTCAATCCCGATGACCTACCCGAAGGTTTTAGTCCCGGGAATTTCCCCGGAGGCAGGCAGATGGGCCCGGGCGGAGGCCAGGGACAAGGTCAGGGCGGGGGCATGTTCGGGGGTGACATCGATCCCGAGACGCTGGCCACGATGGAAGCGCGCCGCGAAGAAATGGGCGGCAGCTTTCGCAACCGCACGAATCTGTTCCTGGTCGAGCCGCTGATCGAACTGCTCCAGGAACGCGCCGCGTCGTAGCTGCAGAGTGGCTGCTGTTCAGCAATGCTATTTCTTTGTACACTAAGGATCGACGGCGTGTGTGAATGAGTGAGGATCGTGTGACAAAAACCATCATGATCGTAGACGATGAAGAACGCCTGGTCTCTTTACTGGAGGCGTACTTCAGCCAGGAAGGATTCCGCGTGGTGAAGGCCGCCAACGGCCGCCAGGCACTCATCCTGGCGCGGCAGGAGAAACCGGATCTTATCGTGCTCGACATCATGATGCCGGAAATGAACGGCTACGAATTCATGGCCGCGCATCGCAAGGAGCAGCACACGCCGATCATCATGCTCACCGCCAGGGTCGACAACGACGACAAGGTAATCGGTTTGGAACTCGGCGCCGACGACTACGTAACCAAACCGTTCCGTCCGCGCGAACTCCTGGCGCGCGTGCGTGCCTTGCTGCGCCGCGTGGGCGCCAACGAACCCACCGCCAAGGTGCTGCGCCGCCTGGACGTCACGCTCGATCGCGAGAGTCATCTGGTGACCGTTGGGGAGCGCGAAGTCGATCTCACGCCTTCCGAGTTCGACCTGCTGGCGGCGTTGATGTCCACTCCGGGCCGCGCCTTCTCGCGTCTGGAGCTTCTCGATCGCATCCAGGGCACGGCCTACGAAGGTTACGAACGCACCATCGACGTGCACGTCAAGAATCTGCGTTCCAAGATCGAAGCCGACCCCCGCGAGCCGCGCTACATCGAAACGGTCTACGGCGTGGGTTATCGTTTCAGCCGGGATTGAAAACATGCGAAGCCTGGCAGTGAAATTATCCATCGCCTTTCTCATCGTGGGACTGCTGGGGGTGGGCTTGATCGCGCTCTTCGCCAGCCGCACGACGCAGTATGAATTTCGCAATTTCATCTTCGACGAATACTCCGGCGCGTTCATCGAGCAACTGGCCGAACACTACCGCACGCACGGCGGATGGTCTGATATTCAAGAAGCGCTGCCTCTTCCAGATCGCTTTCCTTTCCAGGGACAGGGACAGGGACCCGGGCCGCGGACGGTGAATTTCATCACCCTGACCGACAGCAGCGGCAGCGTGATTATCGGGGGAGCCGGCTATCAACGCGGTGAACAAATCCCGTCTGATGTATTAAAGGAAGGCGTGCCGATAAAGTCGGACGGCAAGATTATCGGCTACCTGTTGGACACCCGTGAGGCGTTTCGGGTAAATCCCAGCGAAATCGCTTTCCTCAATCGGGTTACCCGCTTGCTGGTTTTCGGCGCCGCGGGTGCTTCGATTCTCTCGCTTCTGCTGGGCATCTTGCTTTCGCGCGCCCTGATGCGCCCCATTCGCGAGTTAACCACGGCGACGCAGGCCGTCGCCGCAGGCGATCTGGGCCGCACCGTTCCCGTGCGATCCAAAGATGAATTGGGCCAATTGGCTACGGCGTTCAACCGTATGAGTTCCGAATTGGAACGCGCACAGGACCTGCGCCGCCAGATGACCGCAGACATCGCACACGAACTGCGCACCCCACTGAGCGTGATCCTGGGTCACGTAGACGCCTTGGCGGAGGGCGTACTGCCCGCCAACGCGGAGACTTTCGACGTAATCCGCGATGAGACCACCCAACTGGGCCGCCTGGTCGAGGAGTTGCGTACGCTCTCGCGGGCCGATGCCGGCGAGCTGACTCTCAACCTACAGTCGATATCGCCTCGGGCGCTGCTCGAGCGGGCCCGGGCCGCCCACCGTCCCTTCGCGGTCGAAAAACAGATCGAGTTGGTATTGAACGCCGACCCCGGTACGCCGCAGGTTACGGTCGACGCGGAACGCATGGCACAGGTGCTGGACAATCTGCTCAACAATGCGCTGCGCTACACTCCCGAAGGGGGCACGATCACACTGTATGCCGGTGCATCCGAAGACGGCGTGGAGATGCGCGTCACGGACAGCGGACCGGGCATCGAAGCGCAGGAACTGCCCAACGTCTTCAACCGTTTCTACCGCGGGGACAAATCCCGCCAACGCGAGACCGGCGGATCGGGGTTGGGCCTGGCGATCGCCAAGTCGATCGTCGAGCTGCACGGCGGGCGTATTCGGGTAGAAAGCGAACCCGGCCAGGGCGCCACGTTCGTCATCTGGTTAGCCGCAGCGAAACACGCATAGAAGGTTTTGAAAGTCACCTGAATATCATGTAAATTCACATCGAGGGGGAAACCATGTCCTGCAATTCGAAAAAACACAACCGCCGTTCGATCCGTTTACAACATTATGACTACACTCAACCTGGCGCGTATTTTATATACATATGCACGCAGGATCACATCCATCTTTTTGGAGAGATCACCAAATGCCAAATAAACCCGAATCCTGCCGGAGAGATGGTGAACGATGTATGGCATGAAATACCAACACATTATTCCGGAATTGAAATTGACGCATTTGTCATCATGCCCAATCACATTCATGGAAACATCATCCTCATTGAGGACACACCTGTAGAGGCGGACCCCCGTGTCCGCCCTAAATCAGGGCAACCACAGGGGTTGCCCCTACACTATCGTTGCCAGAAGCAGTACATCGATTTAAGACAATGACCACTAAACGATATGTTGATGGGGTTAATTATTCGGACTGGCCGCCATACATCAAACGCCTGTGGCAGCGCAACTACTGGGAACACGTCATCTGTAACGGGCGCGCGCTGGACTCCTTGCGTCGATACATCACTGAAAATCCGCAGCGCTGGGATTTTGACCGCTGCAACGCGAAGGCTGCCGGAGAGGATCGATCGTCGAAGGAACTTTGGGAAACCATAACGGGTATCCCCTGCCAATTCATATAGGAGCGCATCAATGGTTGCTCCAGTAACGCTCCAGGAATGAAAGAAAGCCTCCACGCATGTGAAGGCCCATTTCTGTGACCGCGTTCTCGAACAATGGAACGTTAATCCGTCACGAAAGGAAAAAAGTAGACATCCTTTCCCGGAAATTAGCTTTTAGGATTTCGCGTCGGTATCTTGTACTTGTTCTACCTCTTCGCCTTCATCTTCATCGCGCAATCCGGCTCGAAATTCTCGGATTCCCTTGCCCAACTCACCGGCAACTTTCGAAATCCGTCCGACGCCAAAAAGCAAGACCACGATAACCAAGATGACAATCAATTCAGTCGTACCTGGTCGAAACATGCTCGCAACTCTCCTCAGAAACACTTTCGATTTCTACTTAATATCTTACCACTTAACGCGGTAAACCGAATTCAGGCTTCTCCGTCCGTCTTCTGTGCCTGCGAGGCGCCGATTGCCACCCCCAGGCACAGTCCGATGCCGACACCGAGGGCGATGTTGCTGAACACCACGCCCAATCCGGCTCCGATGGCAATGCCAGTCGCCACCCAGCGGCCAATGATCTGCGATCGTTCATCCTGGGATTTTTCACGATTTTCGTCCACGTCTTTCCTCCTGTTTCCAACATAATCGATCCAGTGTTCAAACCCCATCGGCGCCCGAAAGATACCCCTTATCGATCGAATCCTCAACCACCTTCCGGGCATACTCCCACAACGTCTGTGCGCCGTCCTGAATCGGCGCGATCCGTTCGGCAACCTGATCGCTGCGGATATTGTGTTCCTGCCAGGGACGCCCCTGGGCATTGAAGTTATGCAGCAGCGGCATCGTGCGATCCATGGCGTTGGCGAACTGAGCCTCCGCTGTGCTGCGTTCCTCGAATTCGCACCACAGGGCTTGGAATTCGTTCCGCTGATCCTCGGGCAGCAGGCCGAAGATGCGTTCGGCGGCCTGCGTTTCCCGTCGGGCTTTGCTCATGTTGCCTTCTTCGTCGTAGCAGAAGGTGTCGCCGGCGTCGATCTCGACCAAATCGTGCACCGCCAACATCTCGAGCACGTGCAGCAAATCGACGGGACGGTTAGTATATTCCGCCAACACCATGGCCAGCACGACGACGTGCCAGCTGTGTTCGGCCGTGTTCTCCAGGCGTTCGCCGCCCAAAATGTAGGACCGACGTTTAATGGCCTTCAGCTTATCGATTTCCATGATGAATCGGATCTGCCGCTCCAGGCGTTCTTCATTCATATCCACTCCAGGGTCTTTGACTTTCAACTCAACTATGGATGATATCCATCCATTAAGCAACCAGCGTGAGGCGTCTCCAACGCTGCATCCCCCCGTCGGAAATACGCCGATGCGCCGGTCACAGCGCAGAGTCTTTCGAATATAATCGACCTCCCGAGAAGCATGGAGAAGAAAACGATGTCGAGAGAAACCCGGCGATTCCTGGTCTATGCACTCGTGCTGCTGGCCCTCGCCTCCGTTCTGATTCTGACCATCGTGCCGCGTCTGAACACACTTCTTTCGAAGCCCACCCCGGCAGACGAACGCATCGGTCTCGCCAAAAACATGTATCAGGCCGAGGTCCTGGAGATCGTCGAGCAAGGCACGGTCACTTTGGGAGAACACGCCCAGACCTATCAGGTGCTGCGGATCGAGATCCTGGAAGGTCCGTACAAAGGCTGGATCCGGACGATCGAATACGGCCGTCGCCAGATACGCCCGGAGGGTTTGAACATCCGCATGGGCGACAGGCTGCTGGTGCAGATGGATCAGATGCCCGACGGCACGGTGAGCGCCCACTTCGTGGATTACGTGCGCACGCGTTCTCTGCTGTGGCTTTTGATCGCCTTCGTGGTCTTCAGCGTTATCGTCGGCGGCGCGCAAGGCGGGCGTGGTTTGATCGGCCTACTGCTGAGTCTGTGGGTGATCATGGGCTTCATCATCCCCAGCATATTACGAGGTAAGGATCCCATATTGGTGAGCGTGCTGGGTGGCTTCCTGCTTCTCGGCGCCACAATCTATCTGATTTACGGCTGGTCCTTGAAGACGCACGCCGCCGTTCTGGGACTGTTGTGCACGCTGGTGTTTACCGGTTTGATGGTTGGATTCTTCGTCAACCTCACCCGTCTCACTGGGTACGGCAGCGAGGATGCGCTCTATATTATGCAGCAGTCGGATATCACGATCAATCTGCGCGGCCTGGTGCTGGCGGGAATGTTGATTGGCGCCCTCGGCGCGCTCGACGACTTGATCATCACCCAGGCTTCGGTCGTCTTCGAACTCAACGACACCGATCCGCAGCTCGGTCCGCGCGACTTGTATCGCCGCGCCATTCGCGTCGGTCAGGACCACGTCACGGCGATGATCAACACCCTCTTCATGGCCTACGCCGGCGCCGCCCTGCCGACGCTGGTCCTCTTCACCCTATCCGGGCAGGGATTCTCGCATCTGATCAATCTGGAGTTCGTCGCCGAGGAAATCGTCCGTACGCTGGCCGGATCGCTGGGTTTGATTTCGGCGGCGCCGATCTCGACCGCCATCGCCAGCCTGCTGGTCGTCCGCCGCAGTAGAGGGGCAAGTCTCAATCTAAAGAAACCAGCGGCCGAATCAAACGAGACGACAGAGTAATCGTAGGTGCTTTGCGGCCTATATCCATTTCGTGTTTGCAATCAACGTTACGGGCCGCTTTACCGGAGGTGTGGAGCGGGCCGCTCGCGGCCCTGTGGGGAGACGACAGGGGGGAAGAAAAAACCAGTTCAAACCCACAGTTATAGTCAACGTTGGGTTTCGTCCCTCAACCCAACCTACGATCCAGACGCTGGTTGCGGATATATATCCGGAACCGATGTTAGGCAGATGTTTATCTGCCGATCCCTATCCAGGCTCGCATCCACAACACGCTGGGGGGATGAAAAGGGGGGAAGAAAGGCGTCCTTTCTCAACACTCATTTTCCAAGATGAGTGGCCAAATTCTCCGCTCACCCCCGTTCGCCCTCCTACAAGGGGGACCGTAAGGGAACCTTATGGCGCGTTCCGCCGTCTTACTCTAAGATGGAGGCGTTGACGCCTCACATTTCGCCATAGGAGACGTGCACCCATGGACAACGACCCTAAACCCGCCTGGAGTCAAACGCGCATCATCGCCCTCGTCGCCATCGCCTTCGTGGCGCTGGTGGGGGTGATTTTCGGTCTCGCCAGGATCATAGGCGGCGGGCCGGAAGAAGGAACCCCTTCCCCCGGCGAGACGCCCGTCCCGATCGTCATCAACGTTCCGCCCACGGAGCAGGCCGCCTCGAGTCTTACGATCCAGCTCAGCGAAGGCCAGGAACAGCCCGAAGAGGTCGTACCCCTGCCCGCAACCAGCGGCGAGCCGCTTTCCGACGAAGAAGCCGAAGCGATCATCGCCCGCTTGCCCGACATCGAAACCGAACCGGAAGACGAGGTCGAGTTCCGCCTCCCGGATGAAGTCATTCCTCCACCGCGCCCCGGCGAGACGATCGACGAAACCTTCCCGCCCGAAGAAGTCGCCCCGGGACCCGAGGCGATCGAGCCCGGTCCGCTCGAGGTGCTGCGCTACTCCCCGGAGGGCGAGATTCCCATCGCGCCCTTTGTCAACGTCACTTTCAACCAGCCCATGGTCCCGCTGACCACTCTCGAAGACCTGAGCGAAAAGGACGTTCCCGTGCAGATCGAACCCGAACTCGAGGGCACCTGGCGCTGGCTGGGCACCAAGACGCTCAACTTCCAGTACGACTCCGAGTTGATCGACCGCATGCCCATGTCCACGCAATACACCGTCACCATACCGGCCGGCATCGAATCGGCCGTCGGCGGCGTGCTCGAAGAGACCATTCAATTCACCTTCAGCACCCCCACCGTGACCCTGGACCGCTACTATCCCTCCAACGATCCGCAGCCGCTGGATCCGATCTTCTTCGCATCCTTCAACCAGCGCATCGATCCGCAGGCCGTGCTGGACACCATCGTCGTAACGGCGGACAACCAGGAGATCTCCATAAAGTTGGCCACCGACGAGGAGATCAAGGAAGACGAAATCGTCAGCAACCTCATCGAACACACACAGGAAGGCCGCTGGCTGGCGTTTAAGGCCCTGCAGTCCCTGCCCAAGGCTGCCAGCATCTCCGTCACCATCGGTCCCGGCACACCCTCCGCCGAGGGACCGCTGCTCAGCGAGTCGGCGCAGTATTTCGGTTTCCGAACCTATGCGCCGCTGACCGTCGACGACTACGGCTGCTCCTGGTACGACGAGGACTGCCCCCCACTGACTCCGTTCTACATCCGCTTCAACAATCCCCTGGACGGTGAGAAATTCGACGCCGGCATGCTCACCATCGAGCCCGAAATTCCCGCCGTGACGGCCGGCATCTACGGCAACACGATCACCATCCGCGGCGCCACGGAAGGCCGTACGACCTACAACATCACCGTTTCCGCGGACATCACAGACATTTTCGGCCAGACGCTGGGCGAATCAGAGCGGCTGCGCTTCCGCGTCGGATCTGCACAGCCCATCCTCATGGGACCGGATCAAGTCTTCATCACGCTCGATCCCTCCGCACAGGAACCGGCGCTGTCGCTCTATTCGATCAACTATTCCAAACTGGATCTGCAGATCTACGCCGTCGAACCCACCGATTGGCCCGATTTCCTGAACTACCTCTACGAATACCGACGCACGGACACGCCGCCCGATCCACCGGGAAAACTCCTGGTAGACGAAACGCGCAGCTTCGAAGTCACAGAAGACACGCTGACCGAACTGAGCATCGATCTCGATAAATACATGAGTGGCGATTCCGGCCACTTCATCGTCATCGCCAGTCCGCACCGCAGCCTGTTCGACACGGAAGACCGCTACTGGGAGACCATCCAGGTCTGGACGCAGATCACCCAGATCGGCGTGGACGCTTTCGTCGATCACAGCGAGATGATCGTCTGGACCACCGCGCTGGAGAACGGCGAGCCGCTGTCCGGCGTGAAGATCGACCCGCAGCCCTCCGGTCAGCGCTACACCACCGGCGACGACGGCATGATCCGCTTCGACATCCCTGCCGGCGGCACGACCTACCTCGTGGCCAGCAAGGGCTCCGACGAAGCGATACTACCCAACTCGCTTTCCTACTACGAAGACAGTGGCTGGACCGTGCGCTCCGTGCGCGACCAACTGCGCTGGTACGTTTTCGACGACCGCCAGATGTACCGCCCCGGAGAGGAAGTGCACTTCAAGGGATGGCTGCGAAAGATCGGCGGCGGCCAGGACGGCGACGTCGGGCTGGTCGGCAGCCAGGTCTCGCAGGTCAACTACTCGATCACCGGCCCCCAGGGCAACGAACTGGGCAACGGAAGCGTCCAGGTCAATGCGCTGGGTGGATTCGATTTCGTCTTCGACATTCCCGACAACGCCAACCTGGGTTACGCCCAGGTGCGTTTCAACGCTTCCGGCAGCCTGAGTAACATCGACCGCAACGGCTACAACTACAGTTTCCAGATCCAGGAATTCCGCCGGCCGGAGTTCGAAGTCACGGCGCGTAACGAAACGACGGGACCCTACTTCGTGGGGGATCACGCCATCGTCGCCGTGGAAGCCAAGTACTACGCCGGCGATCCCCTGCCCGGCGCCGATGTGTCCTGGTACGTGAACTCGTCGCCCAGCAGCTACCAGCCTCCGAACTGGCCGGACTTCACCTTCGGGCGCTGGACGCCCTGGTGGTATTACTACTACGAGGAACCAACGAGCGGAGGCTACCAGACGCAGTCGTATACCGGTCTGACCGACGCCACCGGCAATCACTACCTGCGCATCGATTTCGGCCAGACGGAATTGACGCAGCCCTTCAGCGTGATGGCCGAATCGACGGTCATGGACGTCAACCGCCAGGCCTGGTCATCCAGCACCAGCCTGCTCGTGCACCCCGCAGAACTGTACGTCGGGCTGCGCAGCGAGCGCTACTTCGTCGAACGCGGTACTCCGCTGAAAATCGACCTGATCGTCACCGACCTGGACGGCAACCCGGTCGTCGACCGGCCGATCCTGGTCAGCGCAGCGAGAGTCGAGTGGAAATTCGTCGAAGGTAACTGGAAGCAGGTCGATGCCGACGTGCAGGAATGCACCGTCGGCTCGCAGGAAGAACCCGTGAGCTGTGAGTTCGAAACCCCGCTCGGCGGACGCTACCGCATCACGGCCACGATCAACGACGCCATGGGCCGCCAGAATCAATCCCAGTTCATCCGCTGGGTGAGCGGCGGCGAACAGCGGCCGTCGCGCGAGGTCGAAAAAGAAGAGGTCACCCTGATCCCCGACAAAGACAACTACCAGCCGGGAGACGTGGCCGAGATTCTGGTGCAGCCGCCCTTCACGCCCGCCGAAGGCCTGTTGACCGTCAGCCGCAGCGGCATCCTCTACACCCAAAGCTTCACCATCGACGAGGGCTCGATCACGCTGAAAGTGCCCATCGAAGAAGAATACATCCCCAACTTGTTCGTTCAGGTGGACGTTGTCGGCGATGCCGCACGCACGGACAACGAAGGCCAGGTCATCGAGGGCATACCGCCCCGGCCTGCCTACGCCAGCGGCCAACTCAACCTGAGCGTCCCCCCGCTCGAACGCACGTTGAAACTCGATGTCAGCCCGCAGGAGACCGAGTTGGAACCCGGCGGGGAGACCGTGGTCGACCTGGCTCTGGTCGATGCCGGCGGCGATCCGGTGGCGGACGCCGAAGTGGCGGTCGTCGTGGTCGACGAGGCCATTCTGGCGCTGACCAACTACGACATCCCCGACCCGGTTTCCATCTTCTACTCCCAGCGCGGTTCGGATCTCGGCAGCTACTACGGCCGCTCCAGCATCGTGCTGGTCGATCCGATGACGCTGATCGATACGGCTAACGCCGCGGGTGAACTTCAAGCTTTGCCCACGGGTGCCGCGCTTCGCGGTGTAGAAGAATCCGAAGGCCTGGCCGTCGAAGCACCCATGGCAGCCGAACCCATGGAAGAAATGGCGGCGGACGAGGCCAAAGCGGGCGGCGCCGTCGGCGCGGAGCCGATCCGCATGCGCATCGACTTCAACCCGCTGGCCACCTTCGCGCCGTCGGTACGCACGGACCAGAGCGGAAAAGCGCAGGTTACGGTCACGCTGCCCGACAACCTGACGCGCTACCGCATTATGGTCGTCGCCGTGGACTCGGGCGGCAGCCGTTTCGGCATGGCCGAAGCCAACCTCACCGCCCGTCTGCCGCTGATGGTGCGGCCTTCCGCACCACGTTTCCTCAACTTCGGCGATTCCTTCGAGCTGCCCGTGGTGCTGCAGAATCAGACCGACGATCCCCTGACCGTCGACGTCGTCATGCGCACCTCCAACCTGATCCTCAGTGACGGTCAGGGGCAGCGCGTGGAGGTCCCGGCGCACAATCGAATCGAGGTCCGCTTCCCGGCCAACACGGACAGCGCCGGTACGGCGCGCGTGCAGATCGCGGCCGTCTCCGGAGACTTCGCCGACGCCGCCACGGTCGAAATGCCGGTTTACACGCCGGCCACGACGGAAGCCTTCGCCACCTACGGTGTGATCGACCAGGGCGCCATCGCCCAGCCCGTGGAAGCGCCGCAAGACGTCTTCCCGCAGTTCGGCGGATTGGAAATCACCACTTCGTCGACGGCGCTGCAGGCGCTCACCGACGCCGTGCTCTACCTGGTTGCCTACCCCTACGAGTGCTCCGAGCAGTTGGCCTCGCGGGTGCTGGGCATCGCCGCCCTGCGCGACGTGCTCACCGCGTTCGAAGCCGAAGGGCTGCCACCCGCCGAGGACATCGAAGCCGCCGTGATTCGCGACATCGAACGGCTCAGCGGCCTCCAGAACTACGACGGCGGATTCCCCTACTGGCGCCGCGGCCAGGACTCGATCCCCTTCAACACCATCCACGTGGCCCACGCCCTGCAGCGGGCGAAGCTTAAGGGCTACGAGGTGCCGGAGGACATGCAGCAGCGCCTGCTCTACTACCTGCAGGACATCGAGAGTCACTACCCCTACTGGTACAGCATGCGCACCCGCCAGACCCTCAGCGCCTACGCCCTCTACGTGCGTAACTTGATGGGCGACCGGGACACGGCAAAGGCCCGCGCGCTGCTCGAAGAAGCCGGGATCGAGAACCTGTCCCTCGACGCCGTGGGCTGGATCTGGCAGACGTTGGTGGACGATCCCAACTCCGCCGCCGAACTGGAAACCATCCGGCTCTTCGTCAACAACCGCGTAGTCGAGACCGCCGGCGCGGCGAACTTCACCACCTACTACGACGATCAGACCTACCTGCTGCTCAGTTCGAACCGGCGCACGGACGCCATCCTGCTGGACACGCTGATCCTCGATAATCCCGACAGCGACCTGATCCCCAAACTTGTCAACGGCCTCCTGGCGCATCGAACCAAAGGTCGCTGGGGCAACACGCAGGAGAACGTCTTCGTGCTGCTGGCTCTGGACCGCTACTTCAACACCTTCGAAGCGCAGACCCCCGACTTCGTGGCCCGCATCTGGCTGGGCGACACCTACGCCGGCGAACATGAGTACGAGGGCTACAGCGACGAACGCCACGAGACCGACATCCCCATGGCCTATCTGGTGGACGAGGAATTGGGCGGCGGCGGAACCCAGGACCTGATCCTGAGCAAGATCGGCACGGGGCGGCTGTACTACCGCCTGGGGTTGAGCTATGCGCCCACCGATCTGTGGCTCGACCCGCTGGACATGGGCTTCGTCGTCACGCGCGAGTACGAGGGCGCCGACGATCCCGACGACGTTTGGAAGGATGAACAGGGAATCTGGCACGCCAAGGCCGGCACGCGAGTGCGCGTGCGCATCACCATGGTCGCCGACAACCGCCGTTACCACGTGGCGCTGGTCGACCCGCTGCCCGCCGGTTTGGAGATCGTCAACCCGGCCCTGGCGGTGTCGGGCAGCGTCCCGCAGGATCCGAGCAGCTCGGAGTACCGCTACGGCTGGTGGTGGTGGTGGACCTGGTACGAGCACCAGAACATGCGCGACGAGCGCGCCGAAGCCTTCACCCCGCTGCTCTGGGACGGCGTATACACCTACAGCTACGTCACCCGGGCGACCACGCCGGGCACCTTCGTGGTGCCGCCGGCCAAGGCGGAGGAGATGTACTCGCCGGAGGTCTTTGGACGCAGCGCCAGCGATTGGCTGGTCGTAGAGTAACCGGTCTCACCGTAAACAAGGCCACCGGGTTGATGCCCGGTGGCCTTTTCGATCCTGTCATTCCGATCAAAGCGATGACTAGCCCGTATGTCTCTCTGCAAGGACAGCGCATGGCTCACGATCCTGTGGGATCAGACACATCACGTCATTGCCAGCCGCTGAAAAGGGCGTGGCAATCTCCACATTTGCTGGGCAGCCTATTTAACCTTTGGTGACAGCCGTTAGGTCGCTTCACCACTTTGCTCCTCGCGGTGGCATCAGGCAAGACCAAAGCGAGCGCCGTTTGGCGCTCATGCATTCTTAAAACTCTGGCAGGATTAAACGGTTATCTATCCCGGAACGGATCAAAGCTCCACGTACTGCCCGATCACGCTGCGCAGCTCCTCGACGGTGAAGGGCTTGGCCAGAAAGCCGTTCGCGCCGGCCGACAGCGCTGCATCGCGGTCTGCCTGTTGGGATTTTGCGCTGACGACGTGGATCGGGACGCCATCCTTCTCAGAATGCTCCCGCAGCCAGCGCAGCAAGGACAGGCCGTCCATGTCGGGCATCATGACATCCAGCAGGATCAGGTCCGGACTGACCTCGCTGTACATGTTCAGCGCTTCCATTGCATCATGCGCCAGGTGCACCCGAACCCCGATTCGCTCCAGGGCCTCCTTGATAACCTTCGCGTACGCGCGCTCATCGTCGACCAGCAAGATGACAGGAACAGCCATGAGTTCCCCTTCCAGAAAATGAATGCTTACCGTGCAACCAGATAACGTATTTTCCATTCTCGTGCTACATCTGCACGATGGGTAATAATTCCTAATCCTGAACCGGTCCCGCAGGTCACTGCAGGCCTGGATCTCGCAACATATCAAACATCGCACGTACGGATCGGCGCATCTCGAGTGAAAAGCCGGCGCTGAACTTCCTGCGGTACATACGGACGCCAGCTGATTCTCCCCCTCGCGCTGGGTTGAACATGCGCTCGAAGTCCTCCGGCGACAAGCGGTGATATCGATTCTGAAAGACAACGAATTCCGGTTCGAAGCGGCTGGTCTGTGTCCTCTGCCGCTGCTCGTTGGTCGGATAGCCGAGGCACAGCATGGCGACCGGAAGCGCATAGGGCGGCAGGTCGAACATCTCACGGTGGATCTCGTAGTTCTCGAGGATATCGCCTATGTAGCACGACCCAAGCCCGAGCGACTCGGCGGCGAGAGCGGCTGTTTGTGCGGCAATCAGCGCGTCGCAGCAAGCCAGCAGCAGATCACCCTCCTGCGGCCTGACAATCGCCTCGCCCGGCTTCACGGCGTGCCGCTCCACACCGGCGTACTTACAGTAGTCGAACCAGCGCTGGTAATCCGCCAGGAAGATCAACACCAGCGGCGCCTGGGCGATGAAGGGCTGATTGTCGCAGGTTTCGACCAGGCGCTCCTTCTTGGCCTGATCCTCTACCTCGAGGATCGAGTACAGCATCATATTGCCCGCAGTCGGCGCCCGCATGGCGGCATTGAGAATCTGCTCCTTGACTTCGGGCGGGACCGGCCGCGGCTCGTAGGCACGCACCGATTTGCGCTT
>JARRPX010000030.1 GCA_037382465.1 Anaerolineales bacterium
TGGCTGGATTTCGCTGGCATGATCGAGGAGGCCGGTGCGGATGGGCTCGAGCTCAACGTGTATTATTTGCCCACCGCGGATACGCTGCTGGGCATGGACGTCGAAAACATGTACATTGACATCCTGCGCGCCGTCCGGGAGCGCGTCGAAATTCCCATCGCTTTGAAATTAAGCCCCTTCTTCAGCGCGCTGCCAAATATCGCCACACAATTCGACGAAATCGGCGCAGATGCGTTGGTTCTCTTTAATCGCTTCTATCAGGCGGACATCGATGTGCGCGAGAAGGAAATCCTGCCGCGCATCAACCTCAGCCGGCCTGAAGACATCTTGCTGCCGATGCGCTGGATCGCGATCCTATACGGACAGGTATCTTGTTCCCTTGCGCTTACCAGCGGTGTACATTCGGGAGAGGCAGTATTGAAGGCCATCATGGTGGGCGCAGATATCGCCAACGTGGCATCCGTGTTGTTGAAGAACAGTATCGAGAAATTGAGCGAGATAATTCGAGATACTGAGAACTTGATGGAAGAATTAGAGATTTCTTCCATACGAGACCTGAAAGGCAGCATGAGCCTTCAGAACTATGTCGAACCGACGGCGTTCGAACGCGCAAGCTACATTAAACTGCTCCAAAGTTTCGGACGGATTTGAAGGTGTTCGACTCAACTCCTAGATGAGACGTCATACGTCTTCGGTCATCGCTCGCGCCCGCATCCAGGGGGGCATGTCCTCTTTATCGACCAGCACCTGTCGCAACTCGAATATTTGATCGCGCAGTGCAGCTGCCTTTTCGAATTCCAACGCTTCCGCAGCGTTCTTCATCTGCTTCTCGAATTCCTTGATCAAACGGGCGAGTTCGTCCTTTGGCAGTTGAGCCGGTGTCAGTGCGTGGTATTCCTCGCGTTCCTCGGCAACGGCTCGGGAGGCGACTTGATCCGTGAGATCGCGAATTTCTTTAACGATACTGACCGGTTCGATGCCGTGTTCCTCGTTGTATTTAATTTGAATCTCCCGTCTCCGCTCCGTCTCGTCGATCGCTCGGTACATCGAGTCGGTGATCTTGTTCGCATACATGATCACCTTGCCGTCGACGTGCCGCGCGGCGCGACCGATAGTCTGGATCAGGGCCGTGTCGGAGCGTAGGAATCCCTCTTTGTCCGCGTCGAGAATGGCGACCAGGGATACCTCGGGTAAATCGAGGCCCTCCCGCAGTAAATTGATCCCTACGACGACGTCATATACGCCCATGCGCAGATCGCGCAGGATGCCGACGCGTTCGATGGTGTCGATCTCGGAGTGCAGATAGTGCACTTTGATGCCCAGCTCCAGAAGGTAGTCGGAGAGATCTTCGGCCATGCGCATCGTGAGTGTAGTCGTGAGTACGCGTTGGCCGATCGCAACCCGGTTCTGGATTTCCCGGATCAGATCATCGACCTGTCCTTCGACGGGCCTGACTTCCACTTCAGGGTCGACGAGACCGGTCGGGCGGATGATCTGCTCCACCACCTGGGACGCAACCCCAAGCTCATACGGTCCGGGCGTGGCAGACGTATAGATGACCTGCCCCGTGCGTTCCTCGAATTCGTCGAACGAAAGTGGGCGATTGTCCAACGCGGAGGGGAGGCGAAATCCGAATTCGACCAGGGTCTCCTTGCGCGAGCGATCTCCGGCGTGCATCCCACGGACTTGCGGGATGGTCATGTGACTCTCGTCGACGATGAGCACGAAGTCCGGCGGGAAGTAATCGATCAACGTCCAGGGAGGTGATCCAACCGGCCGCTGATCCAGATGGCGGGAGTAGTTTTCAATCCCCGTGCAGTAGCCCACTTCGCGCAGCATTTCCAAATCGTAGCGCGTGCGCTGCTCCAGGCGCTGGGCTTCGAGATATTTTTCCTGCTTCTTCAAGAATTCGAGATGCTCTTCGAGTTCCGTTTCGATATCTGTGATGGCGGCTTTCAACTTCTCGTCCTCGGTGATGAAGTGTTTGGCGGGATAGATGCTGACGGTTTCAGCCTCGTTGAGTATCTCGCCTGTCAGTGGATTGAATTTCGCGATGCGTTCCACTTCGTCACCAAAGAAACTGACGCGGATTCCGATCTGTTCGTAGGCCGGCAGCACTTCCAGCGTATCTCCACGCACGCGGAATACGCCGGGCTTCAGTTCGATGTCATTACGCTGGTAATGGCATTCTACGAGTTGGCGTAAGACAGCATTGCGTCGATAGCGTTGGCCTTTTTCCAGATTGATGACGACCCGGCCGTAGGCTTCCGGGTTGCCGATGCCGTAGATGCTCGAAACCGAGGCGACGACAACAACGTCCCTGCGTGAAATAACGGAGGTCGTCGCTGACAACCGCAGGCGGTCGATCTCTTCGTTGATCTGTGTTTCTTTTTCGATGTAGAGATCGTGCTTGGGGACGTAGGCTTCCGGTTGATAATAATCGTAGTACGAGACGAAGTATTCAACCGCATTTTCGGGAAAAAACGAGCGGAATTCTGCGTAGAGCTGCGCCGCGAGGGTCTTGTTGTGAGCCAGAATGAGGGCCGGGCGCTGCACCTTTTCGATCACTGAGGCGATGGTAAAGGTTTTTCCGGTACCCGTCGCACCGAGTAGAACTTGATGTTCGAACCCCTGATTGAGGCCCTGCACCAGTTCCTCGATGGCTTCTGGTTGATCTCCCATCGGTTCGAATGGGGAATGTAGCCGGAATGGCGGCATGGCTCCTCCAAGTACGCTCCCCCAATGCGAACATATGATCTATGATTATACCACGCACCTCACCGGCGGAAAGTCGATCTTCCATCAGGACGATTTCCTACTCCAAGGTACGACAGGTCGCCGGTTGGGCAGGAAATCCGTCATCCGAAAGCGACGCTGTCGCATCTCACTCCCCGACGATCTTGATCAGGACCCTTTTTCGCCTGCCGCCGTCGAATTCTCCGTAGAAGATTTGTTCCCACGGACCGAAATCCAATTTGCCTTCCGTTATAGCCACGACGACCTCTCGGCCCATGATTTGACGCTTCATGTGGGCATCGGCGTTGTCTTCACCCGTGCGGTTATGCTGGTATTGACTGATCGGCGCATGCGGCGCGAGTGACTCCAGCCAAACCTCGTAATCCTGATGCAGCCCGCTTTCGTCGTCGTTGATGAAAACAGAAGCCGTGATGTGCATGGCATTGACGAGCACCAGGCCTTCCTGAATGCCACTTTCCACCAATGCGTCATTCACTTGGGGAGTTATGTTGATGAAGGCTCGTCTGGCCGGGACCTCGAACCAAAGTTCTCGGCGGAAAGTTTTCATGGAACACGCTCCTTTTGCGCTCGTGGAATTTCATTATTTGCGTTCGACTGGATAAACGCCAACTTGTATTGAATTATCAGAAATGACACGGGAATGTCATCGATGTGGTATCTGCCGCTCTCGCATCAGGCTGCAGGATCTCGCCTGGTTAAATTCATGACACGTAAATGGGATTGCTGTATATCCACCCGCAGCGTCTACCTTCGAAGTCAATATGCACTTCCACGCGGTATGCACCCGGTGCATGTACCGTATAGACCGCTGTGTCTCGATTTTTCCACCTGCGTAGTTGTTCCCCGTTGTGAATGAGGCGAATCTCTGCGCGGCGCGGCGATTTGATCTGCAGGGTCACGCCGTTTCGTGCTGGTATCGAATCGCCCATAATGACCTGATCGTCTGCTCCTTGTGCGCTGAAGCGAAAGCCGTTTGTGGGCGCCGGCAGGTCGAACCCGACGAAGCATCTGCCGCGGGATATGCTGTGAAACAACAAGCGTCGGTCGTGATTCGCATCTCCGACGAGCGCGTTTCGGGTCAGGACATGCGTGTTCACCGCGCGATAGAGAAATTCGTACGGCAGGACGATCCGCTTGAAAGGCCCTTTGCGGTAAGGTGTTGCGTGTGCGTCTGCGCCTCCGATGGCGACGATGCGTTTCCCGGACGCCAGGAGTCGATCCCAGCGTTCAAGCACCTCGGGAAACGGCCCCTGGCCGCTGCGTTTGGGACTGTATGCCAGCAGGAAGGCCACGGGCAGCGAACTGAGATGGGATTTGAATTCACTCATGAAATTCCAGATCTCGAATCCCGTATAGCCGCTCACGTCCCAATCCACCCAGGATAAATCGGATTCGCCGAACAACGGCGCTGCCGGGTCGACAGGATGGGCGATGAAGCAAAGCCCGCCCGCTCGCTGGACTTCGTCGATCAGTTGCTGTGGCTCGGCCGCAAAAGGCGCCAGTTCCTTTCGGGCTTCGAAGACGAGCAGGTGGTTTTTCTGAGGGTCACGCACCTGGTCGTGGATCTCCTCCCCCGTCAACAGCAGTACACGGTCCTTACCCAGGTAACGATATCCGTCCATGCCGTCGACCCAAACATTGTGGTCGGTTACGACGATGAAGTCCAGGCCCGCCTGGATCGCTGCGCGGGCGATCTCAACATGGCTGCCGTGGCCATCCGAATAAATGGAGTGATTGTGCATGTTGCCGGCATATTCGTGAAGCAAGGGAATTCTCCGTGTTGGAATAACTCGTGCGTAAAGGATAGCACAAGCTATCTACGGCTTCAATTTCAAAGTTACCTCGCTGGAAAATTCGTGTATCATGAAGGGAGATGCTGGTCTTGTAACCTCTGCTCGCACGTGGGGTTTTAATAAGTACTGGTATCTTCGTATCCATTTTCACACCATATTCATGGAGGAGGACTTATGAGCGATTATGCAATTGTAACCGACAGTCTCTCATCGTTACCGCAGGAACTCATCGATCGTTTTCAGATCATCGTAGTGCCGCAGGTGTTGATCTGGGGTGAAGAAGAATTCCTCGATGGAGTCAACATTACCCCGACGGAATTTTATACGCGTTTGAGGACCGATCCGGTCATGCCCACGACGTCACAAGCGACGGTCGCCTCTTTCCAATCCGTCTTCGAACCCCTGGCTTCCCAGGGGAAAGAGATTCTGACCATCGTGGGTTCCTCGAAGTTGACGGCAACATTGAATTCTGCCGAACAGGCCAAAGGCCTCTTCCCGGATGCGAGGATCGAAATACTGGACTCGATGGGAGTCGCCATGGCGCTGGGTTTCCAGGTCCTGGCAGCCGCGCGCGCCCGTGAAGCGGGGAAATCGTTCGCTGACGCCGTGGCTACGGCGAAGAAAGCGAAGGAGCAATCGGGTGTGCTCTTCGTCGTGGAGACGCTTGAATACCTGCACCGTGGCGGCCGCATCGGCGGAGCTTCGCGGCTGCTGGGGACGGCGTTGAATCTCAAGCCGCTGTTGGAATTACAGGAAGGACGGGTTGAACCCGTTGAGCGCATCCGCACCAAGGCCAAAGCCCATAACCGGCTCGTGGAAGTGATCGTGGAGCGCCTCAAGGATCAGCCCGACGTGCGTCTGTCAACGCTCCACGCCGACGCAGAAGTGGATGCGCACGCCTTGATGGAGGCGGCGAAGAAGCACCTCGATCCCATCGAGACCGTTTATTCCGAAGTCACTCCGGTCATCGGAACGCATGCGGGACCGGGCACCGTCGGATTGGCATACTCATACGGAATCTAATTTACACCACGAAGATACATCCGGGATCAGCATACCATCGACCGGGCAGCATGCGTCCGGTCGATGGACTTTTCATGAGTTTCCGCAGCTCATGATCAGATACGAGAGGCCAAATCGGCGCTGTTCGCATCAGCGGCTGGAATTCTCATACAGCTATTTTCTCCGGGTTCTCGCTGGATTCGATGTGGCGTGATTCGAAGCCCGCAACTACACTTATGGTAAGTATTTGACCTGTGAATGGTATAATGACGGTCGCCGGGCGGATTTAATCAAGGAAACGCGATGAATGACGTGATCGGTCGATTCCTGCGGTATCTCGAAGTAGATCAGGAACGTGCTCAGAATACGATCTTGGCGTATGAAACTGATATCCGCCAATTCGTCCAGGTTTTGTCCGCCGTTTCCGAGCAGCCGATTGAACCCGGTCATATCGATGAGCAGAAGCTGGACAAGTATGTTTCCTGGTTGAACCGCCAGGGGTACAAGACTTCCACCGTTGCCCGGAAGATCGCAGCCGTACGGACCTTGCTGGACTATATGCATTCCCGTGAAGGCCACGATACCCGAACGATGTTGGATATGCTGGATTTACCCCAGAATCCTCGCCAACCCCCCAAGGTGCTGACGACGACAGAAGTAGAAAAATTACTCCGGACCGCTTCGCAGGACAGCTCGCCGCGGGCAATGAGGGATTCGGCGGCGCTGTCATTGATGTACGCCACCGGTTTACGCGCGGTCGAACTGATCTCGCTGAACGCCAGTGACATCGATCTGCAGTCCGGCGCCATTCGGGCGAATGCAACTTATTCGCACAAGATTCCCATCCGGGATGCGCTCCATCCCTTAAGAACTTACATCGAGAAAGGTCGGCCCTATTTGCTGCGAACGCCGGAAGTCAGGGCGTTGTTCGTCAATCAACGCGGCAAACGCCTCAGCCGGCAGGGATTGTGGTTGATCGTCAAGCGCTGGGCCGAGGAAGCCGGGTTGGGCAGCGAAGTTTCCCCACAAACGATTCGACACTCACTCGTGCGACATCTTCTGGAGCAAGGCAAGTCTCGACGCGAGGTTCAAGATTGGCTGCGTCTTTCGAGTCCGAATACATTGTGGCTTCATAAGCGCTCAGATCGCCAATGATCACTGGAGTGAATAAATGGATCTGATTACGACAGCAGATATCGACAACACTGTAGCGTTCATACGGGCAAGAACCTCCGTTCAACCCGAGATCGGCATGATTTTAGGTTCGGGCCTGGGCGCGATCGCCGACGCCGTGGCGGCGGATGAAAAGATTGCGACGGGGGATATCCCCGGATGGCCCGTATCGACGGTGCACGGGCATGCGGGGCGAGTCGTCGTAGGTCATCTCGAAGATCATCCCGTATTCGTGCTGCAGGGCAGGGCGCATTTCTATGAAGGTCATCCCATCTCGCAGATCGGCCTTCCCATCCGGGTCATGTATCGCCTCGGCGTACGCATACTGATCGTGACCAATGCGGCCGGGGCCGTCAATCCGGATTTCGAACCGGGCGACTTGATGTTGATCAGCGATCACATCAATCTCCTGGGAATGACCGGCAACAACCCGCTGCGCGGTCCAAACCTGGATGAGTTCGGACCTCGTTTTCCTGACATGGGGAAGGCGTACGATCCAGCTTTGGGGATGCTGGCGAAAGAAGTGGCGCTCGAAGAGGATGTTCCCTTGCGGAAGGGAGTTTATGTTTGCGTATCCGGCCCTTCGTACGAAACGACCGCGGAACTGCGCTTCCTGCGGATCATCGGTGTCGACGCCGTCGGAATGTCCACGGCACCCGAAGTGACCGTCGCACGGCACTGTGGTATGCAAGTTCTTGGCATCTCGGGGATCAGCAACAAGGCGAATTTGGACGGTGAAACCGAGACCACGCACGAGGAAGTGCTTGAAGCTGGAAAGATCATAACCCCCAGGCTGAAGACGCTCATCTGTGGGGTGCTGCGCAGAATTTAATGTAGAAGGCAAATGGAAGATTTCCTGCTCTTCTTTGAAGAGCAACAGACGTGGATCTACCTGGCATTAGCGATCATCGGTGCGGTCTATCTGCGATTCTTATTTGTTGCTTATCGGACTTCGCGTAGGGCTTTTTATGCGTTGGAGCGGGAGCGCAGCTTGAACCACATGAGAAGATCGATCGCCATGTTGTTACTCGTTTTCGCCGGAATGACCGCCACGTTTTTGATCGTTAACTTTGCCAGCCCAAGCATCCCGGTTTCCCTCCGGCCGACGCCCTTACCGACGATCTCTTTACTGGCGACGCCGATCGGCTCGAGCGCACAGGTAGAAGAAGGTTCGACCGACGTAACTGCGGAGATTCCTTCCGCGCCGGATGGTTCAGGATGTTTGAATGAGAATGCCACGATCCTTCAACCGCAGAACGGTGAAACAGTCAGCGGTACGATCGTCATCCTGGGCGTTGCCAACATACCCAATTTTGCGTTCTACAAGGTGGAGTATCGTCGTCTTGACGGCGAATGGGTGACCATAACCGCAGGTTCTACGGCGGTTTGTGAGACGTGCGGTGGTTCGGATGAAGAAGGCACGGGCACGCCGGAGGAAACCCTTCAATTGGGAACCTGGGACACGCGTCTCGTTGAGCCGGGAACTTATGGATTCCGTCTGGTCGTGCTGGACACGGAAGGTAATGCGCCATTGCCTTGCGAAATACAAATTCAGATCTTGCCTGCGCAATGAGCGAATCGGTAAATCCGGCATTCACAGATGGATCTTAAATCGGGATGTTCGGCTGATCGTTCCGGTGAATAAATTACACAAGGAGTCCAGGTCAGTTTCATCATGAATATGATTTCTATTCGGGAAGCTATTTCGAGTGACATACCCACGCTCATCGCTTTTGATCACGGCTATGGCACCGATCACGTTTGGCAGATGTCTTTCGAGCGAGAGCCTTCGGCGGTGGGGGCGACCTTTCGTGAAGTCCGCTTGCCTCGTGCTATGCGGGTCGGCTATCCGCGTGACGCTGAGCGGTTAGCGGACGAATGGACGCGCCGGGCGGTTATCCTCGTAGCCGAAAATGAAGAGTCACTCCAGGGATATCTGGCGATCGTGGAAGGCCCCTCGGAGAACATGTACTGGATCACGGATCTCGTCGTCAGCCTGCGGTCCCGGCGCCAGGGAATAGCTTCGAGGCTGATACTGGCTGCACGTGAGTGGTGCCGCCAACGAAATGCTTTGCGGTTATTTCTGGAGATGCAAAGCAAGAATTACCCTGCGATCTGCCTGGCAAAAAAGATGGGCTTTGTGTTTAGCGGGTACAGCGACCAATACTATTCGGATCAGGACATCGCGTTGTTTTTCTCGATGTTACTTTGAGTGTAAAAAGATTCAATGCTAGAAACAATAACCTCCGTTTTAATCACTCTGAATCAGATCCTCGATGCTGGAAATACGATCACCGCATTCTCGTTACTTTTGTATACACTGACGTTCAACATCCGGGAACGCGTGGCGCAATCGCTGGCGTTGATGCTTCTGTGTGTCACCATCGTGTATTTCGGCGACGTGCTCACCAGCACGGCGACATCCAACGCCGAGATGCAGATTTGGCTTCGCTTCCAGTGGGTGGGAATCGCTTTTATTCCTGCGACCTTGCTGCAGCTTTCGGATGCGCTGCTCGCGGCTACCGGGCGTCCCTCCCGCGGGCGCAGAAGGCTTGTGATCTGGATCAGCTACATGATTGGCAGCCTTGCTTTACTCAGTGTGGGGCGGCGGCAGGATATCGCCGTAGGCCTCCAGCAAGTGGACTCGATCGTTTACCTCACCCCGGGGCCCTGGTTTCCGATCTTTACGCTGTTCCTGCTCGTCATCGTCGGCTTCGCCGGCGTCAATCTGTGGAGATCGTACAGACGCTGCCTGACCCGAACGAGCAGGCGGCGCATGCGCTACCTGATGTTCGGATCGCTGGGTCCGCTGTTTGGATCGTTTCCGTTCATGATGGTGAGTCAATCGGCGTTCGCCGAACATACCTGGATCATCTGGGTGGCGATCACCTTGATCAACATGGCGGTTGCGATTCAAATGGTGATGGTCTCCTACTCCGTGTCCTACTTCGGCGTAAGCTATCCGGATCGGGTTGTGAAGAGTCGACTTTCGCAGTGGCTGCTGCGCGGACCGATAGTCGTTTCGACGGTGTTGGCCGTGACGGTCATTGTCAATCGTATCGGTGTGCTGATCGGCTATGAGAACAGCCGGGCCGTGCCGTTTGCCATGGTGGCGGTCTTGCTGCTGCTGCAGTACGTGATCACGATCGTGCGGCCGAAGATCGAGCGCTGGTTTTTTTACGGACGAGATCGGGGTGACGTCACGCGCTTGCAGTTGCTGGAAGACCATCTTCTGACCACCGGGGACCTGCGTCAATTCCTTGAATCGATACTCAACGCAGGCTGCGACGTGCTCGGAGTGGGTTCGGCGTTCGTTGCCGTCGTCGGCCCGGAAGGATTGGAGCTCGAAGTTGCCGTCGGACCGGAAAACCCGTTCCGCGGTACGGATGAACCATCCCCACTTTTAATGACCCAAAATGAACGGCAGCATTTCGAGCATCTGGGCGCCGTATTCCTGTGGGACGTGTACTGGTTGATTCCCATACATTTCATGCGCTCAGACGATGTGATCGGATTGGTCGGATTCCAGGCGCGCAGCGTGAAACCGGATTTCAGCCACGAAGAAGAGATCAGTATCAAGGCGCTTGTCGATCGAGCGGCGGTGGCTCTGGCAGACCGGCTGCTGCAGCGTGAAGTATTCAGCGTCGTGGATCGTCTGGTTCCGGAGATGGAAGAAATTCAACGCATGCGAGCGGAATCAAGCTACGGCAGCGCGGAGTCGTTGGCGGAACCCATCGAAGATCTGCCTTCAGACAAGGATGTCGTCGAGCTCGTTCGCGATGCATTGGGGCATTATTGGGGTGGGCCGCGGCTCACGCGGAGTCCATTACTGGGATTACGCGTCGTACGCCGGGAGGTAGAGGATCACGAAAACAACCCGGTCAACGCACTGCGGGCGATCCTGCGCCGTGCCATCGAACAGATTCGCCCGGAAGGCGACCGTCGTTTTACCGCCGAATGGATGCTATACAATATTCTCGAGATGAAATTCCTCCAGGGACGCAAAGTGCGAGACGTTGCAATGCGCCTGGCAATGTCAGAGGCGGATTTATATCGCAAACAACGGATCGCCATCGAAGAGGTGGCCCGCGGAGTTACACAAATGGAGCGGGAAGTTGTCGCTTCGGAGTTGGGTGGGGAGGTGGATGATTCGAACGACTGACATTTTGCACTTTTTATGGAATAGAGTATCCTATTTTTAATTTTCGGTAGGGATACCCGCGTGAGAAATTGTAGCGATTGAGGACAGGCGATGGACGAGGGTTTGGATAATGAACGAATGGGGGGACCGCCGCAAATGGACGAATCTTGGTGGTCGGCAGTGCTGCAGGATGAAGGACGTTATCAATCGGCGGATCGAGAACGCTCGCCTCAAACAAAGTGCGATAAAACGGACAACGTAGGCGACGCGCAGGATTGGACCTGGGCGAAAGATCTCTACGAGCGGGACGACACCGTCAATTTGAACGTCATCGGCTATAACCGCGGCGGATTGCTCGTCGAGGCTCGAAGTCTGCGCGGCTTCATTCCGGTCTCTCATCTCGTCGACGTTCAGCAGGATACCGATAACGATGACTTTAGCGAACTGCTCGAGAGCATCGTAGGCAGTGAATTAACACTGAAGGTGATCGAGTTCGAACCAGAGCGAGGACGCCTCGTGTTTTCGGAACGCGCCGCGCTGGCCGGACCTGGAAAACGGATGGAATTGCTCGCAAATCTCAAGCCGGGAGAATGCGTGGAAGGGAAGGTCACGAACATCACCCGCTTCGGGGTCTTTGTGGACCTGGGCGGCGTCGAGGGTCTGGTCCATGTTTCCGAATTATCATGGGGCCGGGTGCGGCATCCATGTGATGTCGTCAATTGCGGTCAGACCTTAAAAGTTCACGTTCTCTCGGTCGATCGGGATCTGGGCCGGGTTGCTCTGAGTTTGAAAGATCTGCTTCCCGACCCATGGAATGCTGTCGATAGTCGTTATCATGTCGGCGAAATCGTCGAGGGGACGGTAACCAACGTGGTCAAATTCGGGGCTTTCGTTGGCATCGAAGAAGGTTTGGAAGGCTTGATCCACGTCTCTGAACTGGGAGACGGCAACTTGCTGCACCCTCGCAACGTCGTGCGCGAGGGCGAAAAAGTGCGGGTTCGAATCATCCACATCGACGCAGAGGATCGTCGTTTGGGTTTGAGCTTACGGCAGGTGTCCCAACACGATGCTGATGATGATGCTGGCGAAGAAAACCCAGACTCCTCCGCGGATTATTCCTCAATCCTCTAGCGGGAGACCGGTGAGTAATATCAGGGCAGCGCCTGCGCGCCCGTATTTACCTTTCTTGCGGACACAAGGGAATGCGTATTACTGATTCGAAGGATGAACTTCGCAGCTCGAGCAGCGATTCGACCCCGTCGGATGCGGGAATCGGTTGGCTGATTCTCGAACGTGCCTTGCGCTACGCCGACGATATTGGAGGTATCGTTCTGGTGGCGGCGGCTCTGCTGACCGTCCTTGGTATCAGCGGAGGGACCCACGGCGGGTTGATCGATCCCTGGGCAGCTTTCATAAAGCGCTGGTTTGGCCTCGGTGCAATCTTGTTCCCGCTGGTGATGATATTTGGTGCGCTGCAGCTCTTCAACCGGCGTAGAGGCCGTCCCGTCGAGGTGAGATGGTCACAAATCATCGCCCTGGAACTGGCGATATTCGGCCTGCTGGCGATCTTCGCTTTCATTGACGGCATGGATTTGCCTCGAGCAGAGAGCGGCCATGCCGGTGGTATTGTGGGTTGGGGGATCGCCACGCTGCTGGATTCACTCGTCGGCGGAATCGTCAGCATCGCAGCGCTGCTGCTGTTGACCGCCGGCGCTGGTGTTTATGCGCTGCGAGGCGTGTTGGCGCGCTATGCGCTGCGCGTGCAGGAGACGGCAGAACGTACGACTTTACCGGCGGCGGCTTTTCCGGAGGAGGAAGTTCCGGAAGCGAGAGCCGCACGTTCGCAGTCAACACAAACGCGACAGCCCTCCATATCTCAACTTCCGCGTGCATACCGTAAGCATTTCAAGGTCGAGCAGGTGGTGGAGGACAGGCCGTCGAAACCTGCAGTGCGAGATGAACGCTTGCCTCCATTGGCCATGCTGGAAGCAGGCCGTGCGGTCAGCGTCACCGAAAAGGAAATCAACCTCGCGGCGGGCCTCATCGAAAAGACGTTGGCGGATTTTGGCATCCCGGTCCGGGTGGTGGATTTCAAAGCCGGACCTACGGTGACCCAGTTTGCCGTCGAACCCGGATACGTCGAGACGGTCGCCATAGACGGGGAAGTACGGCGCAGCAAGGTGAGAGTGTCACAAATCTCTTCCCTGGCGAGCGACCTCGCCCTGGCGCTCTCGGCACCCACATTGCGGGTCGAAGCGCCTGTGCCGGGGCGGGCTTACGTGGGGATCGAGGTGCCAAACCGCAGCCCGGCGGTCGTGCGTCTACGGGGTATTCTCGAATCCGACGAATTCCAATCCGCCAAATCTCCGCTGACGATCGCATTGGGCCGCAATGTTTCCGGTAAGGCGGTCGTCGGCGATCTGGCTTCGATGCCGCACTTGTTGATCGCCGGTACCACGGGTTCCGGCAAGTCGGTGTGCATCACCGCCTTGACGACCACCCTGGCGTTCGAAAATTCGCCGGAAGACCTGCGCTTCGTGATGATCGATCCCAAAATGGTCGAACTGCTGCGCTTCAACGGGTTGCCGCACCTTATCGGCAAGGTTGAAACTGATTTGGAACGCATCACCGGGGTGCTGCGTTGGTGTATGATCGAGATGGATCGCCGTTATCGTCTGCTGGAGGAGGTAAAGGCGCGTGACATCGATTCCTACAATCGAAAAGTCAGGCGCAAACGGAATGCGGAGCGTCTGCCGCGCATCGTGGTGATGATCGATGAACTCGCCGATGTGATGATGATGGCTCCCGATCAAACGGAACAAACCCTGGTGCGTTTGGCCCAGATGGCGCGTGCGGTCGGAATTCACCTTGTGCTGGCGACGCAACGGCCGAGCACCGACATCCTCACCGGCCTGATTAAAGCCAATTTCCCGGCAAGGATTTCGTTCGCGGTAGCGTCCAGCGTCGATTCGCGCGTCATTCTGGACGGCTCTGGTGCGGAAACGCTGCTGGGCCGCGGCGATATGCTCTTCCTGTCGCCCGAAGCGGGAGCGCCGGTACGCCTGCAGGGCGTTTTCGTCAGCGATCGCGAGATCGAAGGTCTGGTGGAGTACTGGCGCAATGAGGTGGGCGTACGCTACCAGAGCGAAAAACCGCCCTGGGACGATTTGATCGCACGCATCGCCATGGTCGAGGAGCGCGATGAAATCATCGAACAGGCGATCGCGCTCGTCAAGGAAAAGCGAGAAGCCAGCGCCTCCATGCTGCAGCGCGGCTTGCGTATCGGCTATCCCCGCGCAGCCAGATTGATGGACGAACTCGAGGAATTGGGCGTGGTGGGACGTCCACAATCGGGCGGCCGCACGCGCGAGGTACTCATCGGCATGGACGACGATCCGCTCATGGATCAAGTCGAGGATGAGGACGACGATGCTTGACTGGACCGATAAGCGGCGTTAGGATTGCACGACCCAAGGAGAATTCATGCAGGTTGATGACACAGCACGCGCAGAAAAGCCGACGCTCACTGACATGCTGCGGGTCCGTTTCAAGGGTGTGGTCGATCCGGCCGCTAGGTTCATCGGACGGCTTGGAATCACTCCCAACATGCTCACGTTGACCGGCCTGGCGGGCAACATCGTTGCGGCTTTCTTCCTCTCACGGGGCGAATTGTTGGTCGGTGGATTGATCATTCTACTCGTAGGCCCATTGGATGCATTGGATGGCGCCCTGGCGCGTCTGCGGGACGAGCCATCCCCTTTCGGGGCTTTCCTCGACTCGGTAACCGACCGCTATTCGGAACTGTTCATCTTCGGCGGATTGATGCTCTATTACGTGCAACGCGGGGATTGGCTCTGGGCTAGTGTGGTGTACGCCGCGGCTGCGGGTTCGGTTCTCGTTTCCTATACCCGCGCCCGTGCGGAAGGCGTCGGTTTCATGGCCAAGTATGGGCTGCTGACGCGCGCCGAGCGTTTTGTCATCCTGATCCCCAGTTTGATTTTCAACTTTGCAGAGATCGGTCTTGCACTGATCGCGATCTTCGCTAATTTTACGGCCCTACAGCGCATCTATCACGTCCGTCAACAAGCTCGAGATTGACAATTCGACTTTCGAGGTTCTTATGATCACTATCGACGCGCAAGGCATTCACATCGGTATCCTCTACTTCCGTTTCTACGGCATGATCATCATGTTCGGAGCGGTCATGGCGGCGTGGCTGGCACAGCGCATGCTGCGCAAGATGGGCCAGGATCCGGAAATGGTCTGGGATGGCTTTTTCTGGGTCATCATATTCGGCATCATCGGTGCCAGAATCTATCACGTGCTGACCCCCTCGAAATACTCTGGTATCACGACCGAGTACTACCTGCATCATCCGCTGCAGATTTTGAAGATGTGGGACGGCGGACTGGGCATGCCGGGTGCGATCATCGGCGGCGCAATAGGGATTTACATCTTCGCCAAACGACGGGGAATTTCCTTTGCCATGCTGCTGGATGCGGCTGCGCCGGGCGTCGCGCTGGCGCAAGCTATCGGCCGCTGGGGCAATTTCGTCAACCAGGAGCTGTACGGGCAACCGACCGACGTGCCGTGGTGCATCAAGATCGATCCGGCTCATCGTCTTCCGGGATACGGAGAGTTCGATTGTTTTCATCCCCTTTTCCTGTACGAGTCGATCTGGAACTTGCTGAATATGTTTTTTCTGCTGTGGCTGTTCCGCAAGTACCGGAAGAATCTCATCAATGGGGACCTGTTCCTGGTTTACATGATTACTTACCCGATCGGACGATTCCTGCTGGAATATCTGCGTCTGGATTACGTTCAGATCGCAGGTATCAATTTCAACCAGGCGTTGATGCTCGTCGTGGCGATCCTGGTGGCCTCCTTTCTTGTCATCCGTCATCGTCGAAAGCCGAAGACAACCTGAGTCGATTTCCTTTCCAGCTTCGCGCACGTGTCGGAGATCGTCCTTCATTGGGTTGAAAATTGGTCTCCTTCACAAGTACGCTCAATGCAGCCGTACGTAGTTAAAATGGGACGTTCTACCCGATTGTGAGCGTTTCTCCATGCTGATATACTTCATCGCACAGGATATGTACCGGCGATGATTGAGACGTTTAATTTAACCAAGCGTTTTGGAGACCTGACGGCGGTCGACGATCTCTGTCTCCGGGTTGAACCCGGAGAAGTGTTGGCGCTGCTCGGACCGAACGGTGCCGGGAAGACGACCGCCATTCGCATGATCGCCTCGATCTTGCAGCCAACCAGTGGACGTGCGCTAATTCTCGGATTCGATACGGCCACCCAGGCGGTGGAGATTCGTCGTTCGATCGGACTGCTCACCGAACATCATGGCCTCTACACGCGCATGCGAGTTGCCGAATATTTGGAATTTTTTGGAAGGATCTACGGTCTCCCCGAGGAAGTCATCGACGAGCGGATCGAGGATCTGCTACGCCGCTACGGCCTGCACGAAGCTCGAGAGCTACGTCTGGGGCATTATTCGAAGGGGATGCGCCAGAAATTGGCGCTGGTGCGGGCGATGCTTCACGATCCGCCGATATTGCTCCTGGATGAACCGACATCGGCGATGGATCCATCGAGTGCGCATATGGTGCGTGAAAGCATCCGCGGTTTCCGTTCGACGCGGCGTACGATCATCGTATGCACGCACAACCTGCATGAGGCGGAGCTGCTGGCCGATCGCATCGCCATCATCCGCAAGGGAAAGATCATTGCGGAAGGCAGTCCTGCATACCTGAAACGATCTCTGCTCGGGTCTCCCGTGTGGGAGTTGCGTGTAGCCGACGTCCTGGACGGCGCGGTGGATGTTCTCCCGGCAGATTTAGAACCCATCGCAAGTGGTGAAAATTGGCTGCGTTATCATACGGAACAGCCGGAAACGGATAATCCCCGCATTCTTCGCGCTATGGTAGAGGCTGGATTGTCTGTCGTGACGCTTGCGGAAGTCGAGCGCAGCCTGGAGGACGTGTATCTGCAGGTCGTCGGCAGGGATGGAGTATCGAGGATAGAGGGCGAGTGACACAGAGAGTCGGTATCCTGCGAAATAATTTCTACGGCGCCTGGATCATTGCCAGGCGTGAAATACGAGACCAGCTGCGCGATTGGCGCATCCTGACCCCCATCATCCTCTTGACTTTGTTCTTTCCGCTGCTGATGAATTTCACGGCCGGTCAGGCTGTGGATTTCGTCGCCCGATACGGAGCGGACATCGTAGGCGAGCGCCTCATTCCCTTCCTGCTCATGGTCGTCGGTTTCTTCCCCATCTCTATTTCCCTCGTCATCGCCCTGGAGAGCTTCGCTGGTGAGCGTGAAAGACTCTCCCTGGAGCCTTTGTTGGCCACCCCTCTCACCGACAGCCAACTCTATCTGGGTAAAATAATCGCCTCGGTGATTCCGCCCCTGGCCGCGGCTTTTTTGGGCATAACGGTGTACCTGCTCGGGTTGGTGGTCAGTATCGGTTGGACACCCGATGCATCGCTTTTGGCGCAGATACTGACCCTCACTGCCGCGCAGGCGTTCGTGATGGTAAATGGCGCCGTGGTGATTTCTACGCAGACTACGTCCGTTCGTGCGGCAAATTTATTGGCTTCTTTCATCATCGTTCCCATGGCGGAGTTGATCATCGGCGAGAGCCTGATCATGTTCTGGGGAATCTACAGTGCGCTCTGGTGGATCGTCGTGGCATTGATCATGATCTCGATCGTGCTGAGTCGTATGGGGTTGAGATTGTTCAACCGGGAAGAACTGCTTGGAAAAGAGATCGACGTGATCGATCTGAAGCGTTTGGTGCGGCATTTTCGGCGTTCGTTCGTCGGCAACGCCGCGTCGGTCCCGGAGTGGTTCAAAGATGTCTTTTCGACTTCTCTGCCTCGATTGAAGTGGTCCATTTTAATCACCACGGGCATACTCGTGCTTGGCTACATCATTGGATTGTCATTTGCGGACCGCTACGTTCTGCCGCCCGAATTTCTAAAACTCAACGCGGTGGGCCAGGGCCTGGAAACGCGTATGCGGGAATTTGGACTGCTCACGGAACGTGGTTTGGTGTGGATATTGTGGAACAACGTTCGCGCGCTGATTCTTGCGGCATTGCTGGGAGGTTTTACCCTCGGAATTTTGGGTCAGATCTTGCTCATGGCGCCCTACGGGATAACGGGATATCTCGCGGGAAACGTGATCCTCGCCGGCGGTGATCCACTGCGCTTCCTCGGTGCGCTGATCCTCCCGCACGCCGTCTTCGAATTTCCGGCTGCGATCATTGCCGGCGCGGCGATTCTGCAGCTGGGATTGGCAGCCCTGAGTATTCCCAAAGGGATGTCTTTGAGTGAAGGTTTTATCTCGGCGCTCGCGCAGTTGAGCCGGGTTGTGCTGGGAATCGTACTGCCGCTACTGATTGCAGCCGCCATCGTGGAGGTTTATGTGACCCCGCGAATCGCATTGATGCTATTAGGATGATGCCCCAATGGGCCGTCTGATCATACTTGGCAGCTCGTGGGCCGTACCGGTCGAAGACCACGCCAACACCCACATGGCCGTGGACGGTGAAGAAGGTATCGTGCTCATCGACGCTCCGGGCTCGCCGAGCGTACGCCTCGCTCATGCAGGGATTTCGTTCGACCAGGTTGAGGATTTAATCCTGACTCATTTTCACCCCGACCATATCGGAGGCGTTCCGCTACTGCTGATGAACATGTGGATGCTGGGCAGAGATAAACCGCTAAACATCTACGGATCGCACCATTGCCTGGAACGCATCGAAGATGTGATGGGATTTTTCCATTGGGAGGCGTGGCCGAATTTCTTTCCCGTATCATTTCATCGATTGCCGGAGCGAGAACGGATTCCTGTGCTGGAGAAGCAAGATTTTCGAATTTACGCCTCTCCAGTGAGGCATGTAATCCCTACCATTGGTCTGAGAATTGAAAGTACCACCAGTGGGCGAATCATCTCCTATTCTTGTGATACCGAGCCCTGTCCTTCGGTGGCGCGCCTCGCAGCCGGTTCCGATGTGCTCATCCATGAAGCTACCGGCGCGATCGTGGGGCACTCTTCCGCCTCGCAGGCCGGTGCCATCGCACGAGAGGCCGGTGTGGATCGATTGATCCTCATCCATTACAAAGCGGGAAAGATCCAACTGGACAAACTCATCGATCAAGCTCGTGAGACCTTCTCGGGTGAGGTCGTTCTTGCGGAAGATTTCATGGAGATCGATCTCTGACGCGAGACTCCACGCTGGCTAGCGGGTCGCCAGGGTCGATTAACCTTCTACGGGTTTCAAAGTTACGTGAAGATAGTTGAAATCGCCTCGCGGCGGCATGAGGGGGATGACTTCGATGACGGTGTAGCGGATCTTGTCCAACGTGACTTCATCGCCCGCCTTGGGCTCACTATTCGTGTTCGTGATGCCTCCGGGATTTTTACCCCCTAATACCACGTAGCTCACTTTGTATACTTTCGCCACGGCTGTTCCCTTTATCGATTCGAGAAATGGCTGTGTCGCAGCTTGAATGAGAGATCTGCGGCGATGTTCCGCATCACGGTGTAGCCAAGATGATGGTTGTCCTCACACAATCGATCGAAATCGTCCCTCTGGATCACCTGAACGATAGTTTCGTTTGAGATCGCGCGTACCGTCGCAGATCGCAGACCTCGATCCACGAGCGCCATTTCGCCAACGATTTGACCGGGCCCCAGATTGACGACGGTCTTGGGCGCGGGATCCGTTTGGGACTCCTGGCGCAGCACCTCCACGAATCCGTCCTGGATCACAAAAAGTTCATCCCCCGGTCGCCCCTGTTCGGTAATGAGGTCGCCGGCTTTGAACGAGTGCTGGTGGCAAATTTCCAACACGGAATCCAATTCGGCTTCAGAGAGACCCTCGAAAAGTTCGACGCTTTTCAGCACCGCAAGCGGGTCCATAATGACCTCCACGTTCATCGGCGTTCTGCGACGTCGTCGGCCCGTTCAATATCTATTCTACAGTATGTTCCTCGTGGCACAAAATCTGCCTGGAGAGAAGCGTAGCGGAGATGGGGCCATGTGGTAGAATCATGCAGAATTAGGAAGATTCTATCGATTACTTGCACCGATTTGCGTCTACATGGGCTATTTTCAACCGATAAATCCGATTAACCAACCTCGGAAGTCTTGAAATGCTGCCGGGGTTCGGGGGCTTGATTGAGAGAAGCTGGAATGAGTCATCCACACGTCTGGCGACCACCGACGGACATATATGCAACCGATAACGCATACGTCGTTCTGGTCGAGATTGCCGGGATGCGAGGCGCGGATTTCTCCGTAACGTTCGACCGCAGGCGTCTGATCATCAAGGGGAATCGCTCCGACACCAGCACGCGGAAAGCCTACCATCAAATGGAAATTGCCTACGGTGAATTCGAGGTGGAGGTCGTTATTCCGAGCGCCATTGACGTCGAATCGATCGAAGCAACGTACAATGACGGCTTTCTGCGTGTCGTTTTGCCCATCAGCAAGCCGCAGAATATCAAGATTGACTGATCGTGTGCGGTAGATGAATGAGGCTTTGAATGATGTGGAGTAGTATGGATAAATCGCCGTGGAGATTCTCATCGCGAGACGATGATCCGTTTTGGCTCGATGAGCCACGATCGGAGGACAACACGGCGTCGATCATAAAAGTAAAGCAGCTCGACGACAGCGATTCGTCGGAAAATCCGGATTTCGCAGAAATCCCCGACGAGTTGCCGATTCTGCCGCTGCGTGGGGTCGTTGTCTATCCCCACACATCGCTGCCGTTGAACATCGGCCAACCGCGCTCGATTAAATTGGTCGACGATGTCGTCAGTTCCAAGCGGTTGATCGGGCTCGTGGCTTCGACGAATCCGGAACTCGAAACGCCGGGTCCGGAGGATCTGTACCGCATCGGCACAGTGGCGACCGTCCAACGTTTGTTCCGCACCTCCGAAGGGACGATCACGATGATCGTGCGGGGAATCGCGCGCTTTGAATTGGGTGAGTTTACCGAGCTCGAACCCTATTTGAAGGCCAAAATTCGACTTTCCCCTGAAGTGATCGATGAGGGCGTTGAAATCGAAGCGCAGGTTCGAGCGGCGAAGGATCAGTTCCAGCAGATCGCCGAAATCGCCCCGTCATTGCCGCAAGAAATTCTGGGCAGCATTCTCATCCTCGACGATCCGCTAGACGTGGCCTATACCATCGTCAATTACCAGCGTCTCGATCTCGAAGAAGCGCAAGCGATATTGGAAGAGAACTCGACGATCGCCAAGCTGCAGCGCGTGAATTCCCTGCTCAGCCGTGAATTGGAAGTCCTGTCGCTGGGACAGCAAATTCAGAACGAAGCCCGTACGGAAATCGACAAGGTGCAGCGGGAATATTTCCTGCGCGAACAATTGAAGGCGATTCAGCGGGAACTCGGAGAAGGTGACGAGCAGACGGCGGAAGTCGATGAACTGCGCAAGCGGATCGACGACGCCAACCTGCCCGAGGAAGCCGAGAAACAGGCGCGCCGGGAACTCGATCGCATGTCTCGTTTGCCGACGGCAGCCGCAGAATATGGTGTGATTCGGACCTATCTCGACTGGATCGTATCTCTGCCCTGGGACAAGACGACGAAAGACAACCTGGACCTCGAATACAGCCGCAAGGTGCTGGATGAAGATCATTACGGTTTGCAGGACGTGAAGGAACGCATCCTCGAATATCTTGCAGTACGGAAACTGAAATCAGAGCGCACGGAAGAGCTGGAAGCCGAGCCCGAGGATGAAATTCGACGCCAGCGCGAGGGCGTGATTCTGTGCTTCGTCGGACCTCCCGGCGTCGGAAAGACCTCCCTGGGGCGGTCGATTGCGCGTGCAATGGGGCGGAAATTCATCCGCATGTCGTTGGGCGGGCTGCACGACGAAGCCGAAATTCGAGGCCATCGCAGGACGTACATCGGCGCAATGCCAGGCCGTATTCTGCAGACCATGCGGCGGGTGGAGTCGCGCAATCCCGTCTTCATGTTGGACGAAGTGGATAAGTTGGGCAGAGATTTCCGCGGAGATCCGGCTTCCGCCTTGTTGGAGGTACTGGATCCCGAACAGAACAGAGAATTTCGCGACCACTATATCGACATCCCCTTCGATCTTTCCGAAGTGATGTTCATCACGACGGCAAATTGGTTGGAAACCGTTCCGATTCCATTGCTCGATCGTATGGAGGTCATTCGCCTGTCGGGATACACAGACAGCGAGAAACTGGAAATCGCACGCGGTTATTTGATACCGCGGCAGATACGCGAAAACGGTCTGCGCCGGGAGGAGATTTCGTTTACGGATGAAGCCCTCGAAACGATTATCCGCTTCTACACGCGTGAAGCGGGCGTACGAAATCTCGAGCGGGAGATCGGGCGTTTGTGCCGTAAAGTGGCCACGAACGTTGCTGAAGGGAAACTCGACCAAGCGGACATCAGCAAAGAACAAGTGCGCGCATACCTGGGCAAACCGTATTATCTCGGCAGTGAGGAACTGGCGGACCGGACTTCGGTTCCAGGGGTGGCAACCGGCCTGGCGTACACACCGGTAGGCGGTGATGTGCTCTTCATCGAAGCGACGGCGATGCCGGGAAACAAGCAATTCTTGCTGACGGGATCGTTGGGGCAGGTGATGCAGGAATCCGCCCGGGCAGCGCTGTCCTACGTACGTTCCATGTCGGACGAATTGTCCCTGGATGATGATTATTGGGAGAAGCACGACATCCATCTGCATGTTCCTGCAGGTGCTCAACCGAAAGACGGTCCGTCTGCGGGCGTCACAATGGCGGTTGCACTGGCATCGCTGGCCACCGGAATTCCCGTGCGTTCCGACGTCGGCATGACCGGCGAGGTCACGCTGCGTGGAAAGATACTCCCCATTGGCGGCGTGAAAGAAAAGGTGCTCGCTGCGCACAGGGCCGGGTTGAAGACTGTCTTGCTGCCACCTCGCAACGAGATGGATTTGGAAGACGTTCCGGAAGAAGTGCGCAAGGAGATGAAATTCGTATTTACGGACACCGTGGCGGATGCGATTAAAGCCGCTCTGGTGGATCAAAAGAAACCCAGTCAACGGAAGACGAGTAGAAAATCAAACACAAAATCGAAATCTTCGAGAAGTACGTCGAAAGCCCGGCGGAAGACGACGAAACGGACTTCAAAATCGGGCAACAAGGCTGCGTGATGTCTTTTCCTTCTTGGAGAAAGGTGAGTCCAAAATGCCCAACAAAGTCCTGATCATCGATGACGATCGAACCATGGTCTCACTGCTGAGAACGCTCCTGGAAATGGACGGCTTTGAGGTGGCCGAAATTGGTAATTGGGGAACGATCCTCGAGACGATCCGCACTGAAATGCCGGACCTGGTGATCATGGATTATTTCCTGCCCCAGGTGGAAGGCCTCGACCTCGTGGTAAGCATGCGAAAAGATCCCCAATTTGCGGATGTCCGTATCATCATGACATCCGGAATGGACATGTCCGAGCAGTGCCTCGCTGCGGGCGTTGATGATTTTTTGCTAAAACCGTATACTCCAGATCAATTATCGGCGAGCATTCACGCGAATTTGATGTCTCCTTGATTGCTCTGGGTGATAAGTTTTTTATTAGGAGATAGAAAGAATTGTGACGAAGAAAAAAGGAAAACGTTCTTCGCGGCAATGGCATCTTGTTGATTTACATTTGCATACCCCGGCTTCGAGTGATTATCAAGAACCGGAGATAACCAATCTGGATATCCTGCGCAGGGCGGTCGCCCGCGGGCTGGATGTGATCGCTTTCACGGATCACAACACCGTCGCCGGATACCGGAATATGCAGGAAGAGATCGCCCAGCTCGAATTGTTGGAAGGTTTGTCGCGATTAACGGATGAAGAACGAGAAGTTCTGAGAGAATATCGGGAGTTATTGAAGAAGATTCTGGTGCTGCCAGGATTCGAATTCACCGCAACGTTTGGCTTTCATATCCTGGGGATTTTCCCACCGGAAAAACCGGTTCGAGAGCTGGAACACCTCCTGCTGAATTTGAACATCCCCGCCGATCGATTGGACCAGGGTTCGGTGACCGTAGGCGCCAGCAGTGATGTGTTGACCGCCTATAAGGTGATCGATGACGCGGGCGGAATCGCCATCGCAGCCCACGCCAACTCCACGAACGGCGTCGCCATGCGGGGATTCAGCTTCGGCGGCCAGACGAAGATCGCCTATACCCAGGATCCACACTTGATGGCGCTCGAGGTAACCGACCAGGCGAAAAAGGGCCGGCGCTCCACGGCAGCGTTTTTCAGTGGAACCAAGCCGGAATACCCGCGCCGGATGCACTGCATTCAGGGCTCGGATGCCCATCGTTTGCGGACCGATCCGCAGAATAAGAAAAATCTGGGCATCGGCGACCGGGCGACGAGAATGTTGCTGTCCGAAGTCAGCTTCGAGGCGTTGAAGGACCTCTTTGCCAGCAACGACTTCGCCCGCACGCGGCCCCATTGGCCGGCGGAGAAAGAAGAATTCGATTTCGTCCTGCAGGCGCGCGACGAAGGTCCCAGCATCATACAGGATTTTCACGAAAGTATGACCATACGCGGCGGCAGGTTGTATGCCGTCATCGCCGACGTTTGCGCATTCGCCAACACCAACGGCGGAACGCTGTTCATCGGCGTCGGTGTGGATTCAAAGAAAGAACCCCAGGGTATCGCCCGTCCCTCCGCTTCAATCTCACAGCTGCAGCAGGAACTTGCGAAACGGATCCATCCCTCACTTTCTTGTGAAGTGGACGTTCAAGAAAGCCAAGGGAAGAAGATCATCCGCGTTCTGGTGCCTCGCGGCGAAGATCCGCCCTATGCTGTGGATGACAACAAGATCTACGTTCGTGACGAAGCGGATACGGGTCTTGCAGTGCGCGATGAAATCGTGCAGTTGGTTTTACGCGGCCAGGACCGGCACGTGCGCGAAAAGGCTGCTGAGCCGAAAGCGCCAGGCGTTAAAGACGCCGAAGTGGGCATTGCCCCTCCGAGAACGGGCGTGGAAGTCGTGGATTCCGAGGAACGAAACGGTACCCGGTATTACACCATGCGCGATCTGCGCAACGGAAACGTGGTCAAAAACGTGACCAAGTCCTCTGCGCGGCGCCTGTGGCACTACGCCATCAAGCAGGTGATGAGTCTCCCGAAAGACCTGAACAAGGCTCCCATTGCGTGGCAGGGCGACATCGGAGTCTTGCACGAACAGCGTCGCGGCAAACGCAAACGCTACGATCTTGCCCAACGTACATCGGGCGGAATTCGAGTCTATTTCGGGGTCACGGAAGATGGAATCGAAGACGAATGGAAGCGCTTGGTGGGGGTCGATGGCGAATAAGGGGCAGGCGAACCACACGACGGATGGGCAACGACATACGCCGTTAAAAGCAACGAAATGCGTGGGAATTCCAGGAAGGGGGATTGTTTCCCGTTGAAAAATGGGGAGAGAATCGTCTCATGAATGTGGCAATCCTCACCGTGTCGGACCGCGCCGCACAGGGTGAGCGGGAAGACCGCTCGGGCCCCGGGTTGACAAAGCGAATCGAAGTCCAGGGATGGCGCGTGATCCGATCGCGGGTGGTTGCCGACGATCGTAAAGGCGTCGAGCGTTTATTACGCGACTGGTCGGATTCGGGAGACGTGGATTTGATCCTGACTGCAGGGGGGACGGGTTTTTCTGCCCGCGATCAGACGCCCGAAGCGACTCGGGCGGTCGTCGAACGTCTCGCGCCGGGAATTACGGAAGCGATGCGCGCATATGGTATGAAGATTACGCCGCATGCGATGCTTTCGCGCGCGGTGGCGGGCATTCGGGGCAAGACGCTCATCATCAATCTTCCCGGCAGCCCGCGGGCGGCGTTGGAGAATCTCGAAGTGATCTTGCCTGCACTGCCGCATGCGATCGATCTGTTGAAAGGTTCTCCGGACTCCGAAGCAGGCCACCGATTTCCCGGACCGAAGTTAAAAGCATAAATCGGCTTTCGTTTTGCCCACCTCCGGCAAGTCAGCCGATTGCGACGGATCTACCGGCGGGCCCACAATTTCGGAAGCTACTCTATTACGCATCCACAGCGTTAGTTCAGCAATAGGGGAGTTGCATCCATGGCGTTTAGCGGGCAAAACGGGTCTCATTTGTCTTGACAGTGATACGTACGCGGCGCTTGAAAACGGTAGAAGGTCACGTGCGCGGCGTTCAGCGGATGGTGGAAGACGATGCCTACTGCATCGATCTCATCCGCCAGATACAGGCCATACAGGCAGCCCTGGGCAAAGTGACGACGATGATCTTGAACGATCATCTGAACTCATGCTTGATCACCGCGGTTCGCGGCGAGGATCAAGCGGCACGTGAGCAAGTCTTGAAGGAGATTGCCGAAGTCTACGAAATGGCCATGAAGGTGTAAGGATTCAACCCTGCAGGAGGTGGAATAATGACGAGCGTTACCTATTCTGTTCCCAATATTTCTTGTGGACACTGCGTGCACACGATTCAAATGGAGCTTTCGGATTTGGCTGGCGTTTCGAACGTCGAAGCTTCCGAATCGAAGAAGCAGGTCCAGGTGGAGTTCGATTCACCGGCGACGACGGAAAAGATCAAGGCGCTTTTGGCCGAGATCAACTATCCGGTAGCCGAATAACCACGGATTCGATCGACGATTGGAGATGATCCAATGGCGGACAGCACGCGTTACGTGACCCTTCCCATAACCGGGATGACGTGCGCCAATTGTGTGGCTACAGTGGAACGGAACATCAAGAAGCTCGACGGTGTTCGATCGGCGAGTGTGAATCTGGCTTCCGAGCGGGCAAGCGTCGAGTATGACAGTTCGAAACTCGGCCCCGGCGAGATTGTGGCGCGCATCCAACGTGCGGGCTACGATGTGGCCAGAGGAGAAATCAACGTTCTACTGCGGTACGTCGCCGATTCCAAAGAAGCATCTCGCCTGGAACAGAAATTGCTGGCGAAGGAAGGAATCATCACGGCCAGCGTCAATCCTGCCAGCGAGAGGGTCCGTCTCGAATACATCCCCACGATCATCGAACCGATCGAAATTCAAGAGCTGATCGAGAAAGCCGGGTTCGAGGTCATCGAATCTTCCGGAGAGTCAACCGATGCTGAGCGGGAAGCGAGGCGCAAAGAGATCGGGCGGCAGCGGCGGCTGCTCATTACAGGCCTGGTCTTCACTGTTCCGCTCTTCGTGCTTTCCATGGCGCGTGATCTGGGTTTCGTACCCGCCGTTATCGCCACGGCTGCCTGGTACGATTGGCTGATGTTTATCCTGGCAACGCCGGTGCAGTTTTACGTCGGCTGGCAGTATTACGTCGGCGCTTATAAAGCGCTTCGCAACGGCGCGGCCAACATGGACGTGCTCATCGCCATGGGATCTTCAGCGGCATACTTCTACTCGCTTCCGATCCTCCTGGGTTGGCTGAAAGGCCACCTGTTCTTCGAAACCGCCGCTGTGATCATCACGCTGATCAAACTCGGGAAATACCTCGAGGCGCGTGCCAAAGGACGTACGAGCGAAGCCATACGCAAACTGATGAATCTACAGGCCAAGACGGCCAACGTAATTCGCGACGGCCATGAGGTGGAAATCCCGGTAGAGCGGGTGCAGGTTGGCGACCTGGTGATCGTGCGGCCCGGGGAGAAGATTCCCGTCGACGGTGTGGTCGTCGAAGGCACGACATCGATCGATGAAGCGATGCTGACCGGCGAATCGATGCCCGTTGAAAAAGGCCCGCAGGACGAAGTCGTTGGTGCCACGATCAACAAAATGGGCATGATCAAATTCAAAGCCCAGCGGGTTGGCAAGGACACCGCTCTGGCGCAAATCGTGCGTTTGGTAGAAGAGGCGCAGGGCAGCAAGGCGCCGATCCAACACCTCGCCGACAAGGTCGCAGCCATATTCGTACCCGCCGTGATCGGCATCGCGCTGTTGACCTTCGCCGGCTGGATGTTCCTTGCACCTCCGACGTCCGGCGACAATTCCGCCTTTACCCGTGCGCTGATCAACATGGTGGCGGTCTTGGTTGTCGCATGTCCGTGTGCCATGGGGCTCGCCACACCTACTGCCGTCATGGTGGGAACCGGGAAGGGGGCGGAGCAGGGGATTCTCTTCAAAACATCCGCTGCGCTGGAGCGGGCCGGCAGCTTGACGACCGTCGTGCTCGATAAGACCGGGACGATCACGCGCGGACAGCCCAGCGTTACGGATATCGAGGTTCTCGACTCGCGGGGAAATCAAGATTCGTTATTGACGCTCGCTGCGAGTGCCGAACGCGGCTCCGAACATCCCCTTGGGCAGGCGATCGTGGCCGCAGCCGGAGTGCGAGAGCTGCGGCTCGAGGAGCCCGAGGATTTCACGGCCATCGCGGGCCAGGGAATCGAAGCGCGAGTTTCCGGCAGAAGAGTACTGGTGGGTACCACGAAACTCATGACGGAGAACCGGATCCCCGTCGATGGCGTGACGGGGCAAGTGGAAACCCTAGAGCACGAGGCGAAAACCGTGGTGCTGGTGGCCGCCGACGGTCGCCTGGTTGGGTTGCTCGGTATCGCCGACAGCGTGAAGGAAAACTCTCGGGAAGCCATTCGAGAACTCAAACAGCTGGGTCTCGAAGTGATCATGGTAACCGGTGATAACCGGCAGACGGCCGAAGCCGTCGCCCGCAGCGTCGATTTGACTCCTTCGCTGGACGGCAACCAGCCGGCTGTTTTTGCCGAGGTACTGCCGGGCGATAAAGTCTCGCACATAAAATCACTCCAATCGCAGGGAAAGGTGCTCGCCATGGTCGGCGATGGCATCAACGATGCCCCGGCTCTGGCTCAGGCGGACGTCGGTATTGCGATCGGTACAGGGACCGACATTGCCATGGCGGCGGCGCCAATCACGTTGATCAGTGATAATCTGCAGGGAGTCCCCAGGGCAGTGACCCTCTCCCGAGGGACGCTGCGGACGATCAAACAGAATCTGTTCTGGGCTTTCATCTACAATATCCTGCTCATTCCAAGCGCCGCGTTGGGGATCATGAATCCCATGCTCGCAGCAGGAGCCATGGCTTTCAGCTCGATCTTCGTCGTGACCAACAGTCTCAGGCTACGTGGAATGCGGCTTTCCTGAACTTCCCTATAGTGAAGAAAGACGGTCGTCATCTTGCTACATCGTGTCCTTTCGTTTATGCTTTTATCGTTCAGGACGCAGCAAGGATGGTTTTGTTGGTGTTACGATTGAAATGAGATTAACGAAAACTCCTCACGAATTGAGGATTGCTCGGATGCAACCAGGAAATCGAGGTAGCCATGGATAGTATTGCTGTCTCTCCCTACGGATTGGGAATCGCCGCCCTCGCTGGTCTTTTGTCTTTTCTGTCCCCCTGTGTTCTGGCGCTCGTTCCCGCCTATTTGGGGTACCTGGGAGGTCGCTCTGTCAGCGCTTCGGGGGAAATCGTCCAAAGCCGCAGGACGACGTTTCTTCACGGACTGGCCTTCGTGATCGGGTTCAGCCTGGTGTTCGTAGTGGGTGGTGCTGCGTTGGGCGTCGTGGGGAATTTACTCAGCGATTACGATGTTCGTCTATGGCTGGCGCGCGCGGGCGGCGTGCTGGTGATCGTATTTGGGTTGCACACGATGGGCGTGATCCATATCCCCTTGTTGGATTACGATACGCGCAAGCATGTCGCCCCCGATCCGCGCTTGAGCTATCTCTCCTCGGCTTTGATGGGCGTATTCTTTTCCGCCGGGTGGGCGCCGTGTCTGGGTCCTATACTTGGCGCGATCTATACCATAGCATTGTTCGGCAGCAAAGCGCTGGATGGTGCAATTTTGCTCGTTGCCTACTCCGTCGGAATGGCGATTCCTTTTCTCCTGGCGGCGTTGGGGGTTGGCAGCGCGACCGAACTCCTTCGCAGACATGGTAAGGTCATTCGTGCACTTTCGATTGTGACCGGCGTCCTGCTCGTAATTTTGGGCGTTATGTTGTTGACCGGCGGCATAGAAAAATTCCTGGCGAAATACACTTCGATCATCCCCACGTTTGGGTTGGAAGAAAATCTACTGCAGCAATAACCATCCGAACGTGCATTGAAGGGACCGCTTTGAATGAGTCGTTATCTGTGAGTTGTGATCTGAAGGTAGGTTTCGAGAAATGATACGCGTTTCGCTGTTTATGCGGAAAGAATGCAAGCTTTGTGACGAAGTGAAGATCGAACTTGAGGAATTGAAGTCGGAGTACCCGCACGAATTGGTCGAGGTCGACATCGATAGCGATCCCATCTTGCAGGACCATTACGCCGCCAAGATCCCGGTTTTGAAGGTCGGCCCTTATACCCTCGAAGCCCCATTTGACGAAACCCAACTGCGCGTGACGCTGGCTGCCGCGCAACAGGGAAGAACGCACGAAAAAGTGCCCGACGAGGACCATCGTGAGCGGGCGGTAAGTATGCACAAAGTGCTGCTTTCTCTGTCCAAACACTGGTTGGCCATTTTCAACTTGCTTGTGTTCATGTACGTCGGGCTGCCTTTTGCTGCACCGGTAATGATGGAGTATGGCGCAACTCGTCCAGCCAGATGGATCTATGCCCTCTATTCACCGCTTTGCCATCAACTGGCTTTTCGATCGTGGTTCCTGTTCGGGGAACAGCCGGCGTATCCCCTGGAGATCGCCAATTCACACCTCGGATCCTACGGTGAGGTCACAGGCATGAACGAGAACGATCAATGGGAAGCACGCGAGTTCACCGGAAACGACCGGCTGGGATATAAGGTGGCGCTCTGTGAACGGGACGTGGCGATATACGGCGGAATCTTCCTCAGCGGGCTGCTTTTCGCCGTTTTACGGAAACGCATAAAGCCGCTCCCCATTGGGTTTTGGATACTCATCGGCATCCTGCCGATCGCCATCGATGGTGGATCGCAGCTCCTCGCGCAACTTCCCCTTGGCTTCCTCACGCCCAGGGAAAGCACTCCGTTTCTGCGTACGCTAACCGGGCTGCTCTTTGGCGTGGCGAACGTCTGGCTCGCCTATCCATATCTGGAAGAAACCATGCAGGAACTGCGAGTGATGGTCTCGATGAAGCTGGCCGGCGCCGGCGAATCGCTTTGACCCTCAAATTATGGATGATCTTGGTACATCTACTGGTGCCGTGATAGACTGAAGTCATGCCGTTCCATCAGATCGAGACCCTTCGATTTTTCCAATTTGACTCGTTAGCCGATTCTCACTTGGTCCACGCTGTTTTTTCACGCCACGGGGGAGTCAGCCCGACGCCGTGGAATTCGTTGAACGTGGGCGCGACGGTCGGTGACGAAGGCGAGCGTGTCGCTGAGAATCGGCGGCGGATTTTCTCGGTAATGCACCGGAATCCGGATTCACTCTACGATGTCTGGCAAATCCATTCTGCACGCTGCGTCGTCGCCCGTGAACCCCGCGGGAATAAGCCCTATCATCAAGCCGACGCGATTCTCACCGACGTTCCGGGATTGACTCTGTTGATGCGATTTGCAGATTGTGTTCCCATCCTGCTCTACGATCCGGGCCGCCAGGTGATCGGACTCGCACATGCTGGCTGGATTGGAACTGCGCGGTGTGTAGCGCAGTCTGCCGTTCAGGGCATGATCGAGCATTTTTCCTGCGATCCGGCTGAAATACTCGCCGCTTTGGGGCCTTCGATCGGTCCGGACCATTACGAAGTTGGCGCCGACGTCATCTCGGCAGTTCGAAAAGTTTTTCCCGGAAAAGCGGACTTATACCTGAACTCGAACGGCGATTCTACCTATTTCGACCTCTGGGCTGCCAATCACGGTCAACTTAAAGAAATGGGCGTTCGGCACATAGAAGTGGCCGGAATCTGTACGGCTTGCCACACGGGAGATTGGTATTCCCATCGCGCTGAAAATGGACTCACCGGTCGTTTTGGCGCACTTATCGGTTTAGGTTGACCCAGATTATCGTCGGCAGGAGACCCATGATCAAACTCGTATGCTTTCCGTAAACATCGTCATTCGGATTTATGGGATAATTAGCCCACATACGATTGGAAGGTGACATGCCATCTCTCGTTTACATCATCGCTCAACTGCTGAGTCTTCTATCGTGGATCGTGATCGTGTACGTGTTCCTTACCTATTTCCTGGCGCCGTACAATCCACTGCGGATGACACTCGCCCGATTTATCGAGCCGATGCTGGCTCCGTTTCGGCGCCTGATACCCCCCATAAGTGGGATTGACCTCAGCCCCATGGCACTGATAATTATCTTGCAGATTTTACGTCAGTTGGTAGTAAGGTTGTTTTCTTGAGGGAAAGGCGAACGCATGCGTAAGTTTAAATTACACGACGGAAAACAGGGAGCTGCGCTTACCGTCCGTGTGACCCCTCGTGCGAGTAAAACCACTTTCGGCGGCGTGTTGGAAGATGGTACAGTTCGGGTCCGGGTTAGCGCGCCTCCGTTGGAGGGAAGAGCCAACACTGCGCTCGTCAAATTTCTCGCCAAGGTCCTGGGTGTCAATCGGAGCAGAGTGGAAATCGTAGCCGGGGAGAAAGGTCTCGATAAAATCTTGTCGATCATCGACATGAACGCCGAGCAGGTTGAGGAAAGGATTCAATGCTGGATGGCGGAGAACCAGAAATCGAAGTAGTCGTTTTTTGATACATCCGGGCCATGACTCGAAGAGCTTGCCGATCGGCAAGCTCGTTTCTTTATCCCCGGTTAAACGACTTTTCTCTGCGGGTGCATCAAGCCTTGCTTTGCGCGTAGGAGATCTGGTGCAATCCGGATGCGTTGATGCGCCAGAGGGCTTCGAAAGCTGAATCCTTGAGGAACTGCTGGTTGGATTTGAGGGCTTGTTGGAGTTCGAGACTCATTTCCTCGGCCGCGGTGTTGCCGATCGCTTCGAGTGCGGCAACCTTCTCCTCATCCTTGCCTTTGTTCAGGGCCTGGCGAAGCAGCTCCAAAGACGCCTTTCCAGGGGCAATCGCGAGCCCTTCACGCTTGGCGAATTCCACCAGCCACGGTGTCGTGGATAACTCCGTTTTCAGGGAGTAGACTTTCCAGGGTGGATTTTGAATGCGTTCGAGCGCTTCCGCTGCTGCACCGCGGACGATCCATTGATCGTCTTCGAGATGCATCGTCTGGAGTAGTTCGGGTATCCAATCCTCCGGGATGCGGGCCAGTCCGAACACCGCAGCGCGGCGGGTGAGGATATTTTCCACTTCGATCGCATCGCGCAGCATGTTGATGCTTTCGCCCGGCTGCGCGGCGAGAGCTTCGGCAACGGCCAGACGGACGGCTTCCTCTCCGTCGAGCAGGATTTTACCTATGCCCTCGAGTGCCGGATTCGTTCCGATGGCCGCCAAAGCCAGACAAGCCGCTTGCCGGACGTGCAGCTCCCGATCTTGATCCACCGTATCGAGCAGACGCTCGATCGATTCCTCGTCCTGAACGCCGCCAAGGCCCAGCGCGCCCAGAATTCGGCTGATGCGGTCTTCCGAAGCCAACAGACGCCGAAACAGGATTGCCGTTGACGGGTCTTCGGATCGAGTCAACGCATGGACGGCGCGCAAGCGCAAGCCGTATGGTTTGTCACTCGAATTTGCCAGCGTAGCAAGCGAGCGGAGGATATTCGCTCTCCAGGGTGCTTTGGCCGGCGCCGCGCGCAGCCAGCGGGCTGTGATGAACAGGTTGGAATTGAGGGGATCGTCCCCTGCACCGAGATATTGACCCACGACTTGGGCAAGGTCACCGCCCAGCGCAGCGTAGAAACCCAGCGAAGTTTCGGCGGGTGTCCAGCCTGGTTCGAACACTTGTTGCGCCAAACCTTGGGACAGCATTGCCCGGGCACCCAAATAGGCGCCGATAGCCGGCACGGTGAACGAGATATGATTGTTCGCCCGACGTATCAGGATGCCGGCGGATATGAAGTCTTTTGTCGAGGTACCGCGGCCGATGGATCGTTCGGAGACGATACCCCGTCGTTCGTTGAGCCAATTCAGGCCGATGGCTTCTGCTTGCGGGCGTTCGTTGGGTGACAGCAGACGAGCGAGGTAGGCGTCTATGTTTTTCGTTGTCGTGGTATCTTTTGCGTCGCCCATGTACGCCGACCACACACGCAGTGTCATTTCCAGGGGAGTCAGCCCGCGCGCCAGGTTGGAGAACCATCCCGAGATCAAGCTCGGGTCAACGTCGTACATTCTTTTCTTGGGCAGTAGCGGCCGAATGTGCTGTTGCCAGGCCTGGCCCCATTTCGCCAGGAACATACTCCGGTCATGCTCGGTCCAGGGCGCGATGGCGACGGGCGCGAGTCCGGCATGGACGATCCCGTCGTAATTCCTGGCCGGCCCACTGGCGATGATACGCACGTTGGGAAAAGCCATCTGGAGATCTCCGAGCCATTCGGTGATGGGTGTGATTTCTTCGACCGTGCATTCGTCCAGCCCATCCAGCAGGAGAAGTGCCTTCCCCTTTCGAAATAGTGGACGTAGATAGTTCGGTATGCTTGAAGCCAGATTGGAGGAGACCGTTTTCTGCACCGCCGGAATGAGTACGTTGAGTGGGTCTTTCTCCGACCGGCGACGGAATTCCAGGTCGGCGGCGTGAACGAATATCGGAGTCATCTCCGCGGCGATTCCCGCATCCGGCGATTTGTTCAGTGCCAGGATGGCGAAGTGTGCCAGAGCGAACGTTTTTCCGCTGCCGAGTTCCCCCGTGATCATGAAGTTGGCGCCCTCGGACAGTGCGTTTGCGATGGATATCGATGGGGCGTGATAGATGCCGGATAAATAATTCCAATCGGGGAGGTTGGGGAGTACGGCTAAAGTGTATTCCGGAATCGGATCTGTGCGGACGGGATCGGCGGGGATCGGTGGAGCAAGCAGATGTGGAGGGACGGCAATCTCGCTAACCTTGAACAACGCCTTCGATGCGTGCAGCATTTCCATGCGTTCGAGTAAATCCAGTTTGTAGGGGTCGCCGGATTTTCCGGAAATAGCGCCGCTGATAGATTGAATAACGGAGTAGATGTATTCAAAGACGTCAGAGAAATTGACACCGATTTTTTGGATTGCGAACACCAACACGGCGCCCAGAATCAAGCCGGTGATCAATTCCGGCCAATCGATCCAACTTCCATACAGCTTCCGTAATAATTCACTCATACGGCGTCATCCTGCATACAATATGCGCCCGCATTGGCGACAGCGAATCAGATCATCACCGGTGCGGATCTCTTGGCGGATCGACCGCGCCAACTCTACGCCGCACGCACTGCAGCTCGAATCTCGTTCCAATGTGACCACCATACCGGAGAAGCGTTTGCGTAAGGATTCGTACAACTTGAGATCCTCTGCGGTGACATCGGACACCGCCGCTTCTCGTTCGGCTTCGCAGCGGCCGATTTCCATCGTCAGTCGTTCTCGTTCCTTAAGCAAGTCCTGGTGCAGGGATGCACGTGAATTCTCGCTTTGCGTCAGATCGTCGTTTGCCGCATCGAACGTCTTCTCGGCGTCGTCCAACTCGATCATAGCATCCAGGAGACGATCTTCAAGGGTCACTAAGTACCGTTTAAGGGATTCGGATTCCTGTTGGAGATCTTGAAGTTCCTTGGGATTTCGAACCGTACCACTGTAGAGGGTGCGCTCAGTTTGATTGACCTTGTCGCGCTGTGCACTGACAGCATCGTCGGCCTTGGTGTGCGCTTTGCGTGCAGCCTCGAGTTTACCCTTCTTGGTTTCGAGCGTTTTCTTCTTCTGCAGAATCTCTTCTTCGTCTGCGAGGGTTTGATCGATTTCCTCGATACGCGCATGTGCGCGGTCGAGACTCAGGTCGATTTGCTGCAGGCGATAGAGGCTTGAAACGCGGCTCATGCAGGGATTATAGACGCAACTGAGACTTTGGAGCAAGAATTTTCGGGTCGATCGATGTTACCTGTCGTGGCGTAAGTGCCTGGCTCGACGTACAATTCTACGCATGAGCCAAAAGACCGAGCGGCGTATCGCATTCGGCCTTTGCCTTCTTGTTGCATTGGGGACCGTCGCTCCGTACGCCGTTGCGATCCAGGCCGCAAGGCCAAATACGTTCACGGGCTTTTTAATCAACCCCGTCGATGGATTTAGTTACCTGGCGAAGATGCGTCAGGGTGCTGAGGGGGAATGGCTTTTCCGTCTTCCGTATGCGCCCAATCCGGGGAGTGCGGCCTTTTTATACGGCTACTACATATTTCTCGGGCACGTTGCCGATTTTCTACAGATTCCACTGATTACCCTTTTTCATGCAGCGAGATTTTTAGCCGGTATTGGCTTGTTCTGGCTGGGTTTCTATTTCTTCAAGACTTTCTTGCAGAATAAATTCGAAACCTGGGCTGCTTTTCTGCTTTCGTTATTCGGCGCTGGAATGGGTTGGATCTTCGGCCTTCTGAGGATTCAAACGAGTGACCTTTCAATCCCGGAATCCATTCCTTTCCAGACGGCATATACCAACGCGCACTTTCCGTTGGCGAACCTTCTGCTGCTTGGCGCCGTTCTCGCGATCGTGAAGGAGGGCAGCCTTCGCAAACGAGTTCTCGTTGCCGGGGTGTGCGGTTTGCTTCTGGCGATCGTGCTGCCTTTCTCCCTGGCAAGTCTCTTTGTCTTCCTGATCCTGTGGCTGGTTTGGGAGAGCGACATTCTTCTTCACAAACAAAACTGGCGGGGTGCCTGGAGGAACAATCGGGCCCGCTTCACGTCTTTTCTGGCGTTGGCAGTCGGTGCGGGGCCGTTCCTGCTGTATGATTTATGGCTGACGAAAAATCACCCCGTCATCGCGCAGTGGACGCAGCAGAATCAAACCCCCTCGCCGCCGATATCCGCCTATTTGATCGGCTACAGTCCGGTTCTCTTGTTGGCCATCGCCGCCGCCGTTCGCCGCGACAGTCGATCCTCAGCGAGGGGAAGATTGCTGATCGTCTGGTCAGTCAGCAATTTCCTGTTTCTCTACGCACCGTTCGATTTGCAGCGTAGACTCTCACTCGGCCTTTACTTTCCCCTGGCCTGTCTCGCCGCGATCGGGCTGAACACTATCGTCTCGAATCCTGCACGTCGACGTCTGCTCTTGATCGCCGCGATCCTCATCACGTTCCCCTCGAACCTGGTCGTGGTCCTGACCGGGATCGACCGCGTGAATCGATCGGACCCCAATTTCATCTACCGGCCGGGTGAAGTGGCCGATTATTGGTTGCTCAATCTTATCCCGCATGGCTCGTTGATACTCGCTGCGCCGGATACCGGCAACCGTTTGCCGGCGTTTGCCGACGTGCGCGTGCTGTATGGTCATCCGTTCGAAACGCCCGACGCCGGGCCGCAGGAAGCGTTGATCGACGAGTTATTCCGTTGGGACGGCCCCGGCGATGTGGGTTTCGAACGTTTGATTTCCCTCGACGTGGATTACGTGTATTACGGCTGGCGGGAAAGAAGCATCGGCTCCCCGACGTGGCTTTCATTATGCACGACGGTATTCGTGGGACACGACGTTCGCATCCTACGGGTGGACGACTCATGAAACGCCGCGATCTCCGCTTGATTCTCGTTCCCCTCTTCTTCCTTCTCGTCTGCGTACTCTGGCTGGTAAAAATCATCCCGCGTCCCGGTGATCTGCTCGTCTGGCGGGGCGCGGAATACTCCGACATCCTCATATCGCATTGGCCGAACGCCTATTTCCTGCGACGGAGCCTGCAAACCTGGACACAGGTCCCACTGTGGAACCCGATGATTCTCAGTGGAATGCCCTTTGCCGCCGATCCGCTTTCCGGCCTCTGGTATCCGCCCAATTGGCTGGCGGTGGTCCTGCCGATTCAACTTGCTTTCAACCTGTTGTTCTGGGTGCACCTCGCCTGGGCGGGCTGGGGGATGTATTGTTGGATGCGCTCGCTTGGGTTCGGCAATGCAGGCGCGCTCACCGCCGGGTTGGCGTGGTGTGGAGCGCCGAAATGGTTTGCGCATATCGGACTGGGCCACTTCGGTTTTGTCTGCGCCGTGAGTTGGACACCGTGGGTGCTGCTTCTGCTGCGAAAAGCGATGAATGCAGAACGCAGCGGCGAAAGGCGTTGGGTGCGGTGGAGTGCTTTGACGGGCGTGATCTTTGGTCTCTCGTTTATTGCGGATCCGCGCTGGGCCGTTCCACTTGCTTTGCTCTGTCTGGCCTACGCGATCCATTACACACTCACCGCTGAGTCGCCTGAAGCACGTATCAAAGCCTCGATCAGATCGCTGCTTACAACCGGGTCCATATCCGCTATCATTGCCGTGGGGTCGGCTGCGGTGTTGCTCCTGCCCATGGGTGAACTCGTGGTCAACTCCACGCGGTCCCTGCTCACGATCCGGGATATGACCACGCTGTCGATGCCGTATTCTCGGCTGGTCGGCATCCTGGTGCCGTTTTTCGATCAGCCGGAATGGCTTGCGTACGCCGGAATCGGAGTCCTGCAGCTGGTGCTCGTGGCGTTGATCGCAGAGCGGACGAACGCCCGTTTCTGGGTTGGGGTCGTAATCGCGTCGTGGCTTTTGGCGCTCGGAGACCAATTCCCACTCTATCCGCTTTTGATCCGAATCGTTCCCGGAATGAAGCTGCTCCGCGTTCCGCCACGATTTCTTTTTGTAGCTGCGTTCGGACTGGCCGTTCTTGCAGGGATCGGCATGGACCAAATCGCACGGGCGAGGTGGCGTACGAAGGATCTCCCTGCGATACACCTTGCGTCGTTGGCTCTCAGCGCGCTCGTCGTAATGTTCGGCGTCGGATTGTGGCTGGCCACACAAGAGGGATCGGGGATCTTGCTTGGCGTCGCTCTCGTCGCCGTGCTGGCTTTCCTGTGGGTGAATATTTCAACGCAAAATCGTCTCCAGCCTCGTTCGCTGGTAATTATTTGGGTGCTGCTCATCGCCGCAGATTACTCTCTCGTCGGCTTCCGCGCGCTCGAGGTGCAGCCTATGACTGGAAAATTGAGCGAGCGATCCGGTGTCGCCCGTCTCGCGGCGAAACTTCAAGGGGAGCGGACCTTTTCCCCTTCCTACAGCATCCCGCAGCAGACTGCGGCTTTATTTGAGATCGAACTGGCCGATGGCGTGAATCCCTCGCAGCTTCGACGTTATCAGGAGTATCTGGCTTCGGCTGTTGGTTTCTCGTCGCGAGAATACTCTGTTTCTCTTCCGCCTTTCCCGACAGGCGGTCCTGGACAAGCCAGAAGCCTCGATTTGAACATGGAGAAACTGGGGTATTTAAGCGTCGCTTCGATTGTCTCGGATTTTCCGATAGAAGCGGATGACGCCCCGCTCGAGACAGTCGTCGATGGCGTGTATATCTACCGCAACGAAATGGTCAAGCCGCACGCCTGGATGATCTCCGAAGATGCGGCGATCGAACCCGAGACAATCGAAATTTCATTGTGGACGCCCAATCGCATCCTGCTCAACGCAACCGGTCCTGGCCGGCTGATTCTGTCCGAAGTAGACTATCCGGGCTGGTATGTCGAAATCGATGGTATTCCCGGCGAAATCCAACGCGTATACGAACTTCTGCGCAGCGTTGACGTACCGCAGGGCCGGCACGAAGTCGTTTTTTCCTTCGAGCCTCCGTTGGTTCGCTGGGGTGGATTCATAAGCGTACTCACTCTATTCTTTATTGCGCTCCTATGGGTAAAACGATGAACCGGAATGAGCTGAAGTGGACCTTAGGCCTGGCGGGGATTCTGATCTTGATCACCTCGCTGCCGTACTTTTTGGGTTTCGCCAATCAAAATTCAGAGTGGGTGTTTTCGGGGTTTGTCTTCGGCGTCAACGATGGGAATTCGTATATAGCCAAGATGCTTAGCGGTTCTTCCGGCGCCTGGCTGTTCAAAACGCCGTATTCCAGTCTGGATCAGCGCGGCGTGATCGCCTTTTTGCCCTACCTGCTGCTTGGCAAACTCGCCTCGGGCGAAGCTATGCACCTTCAATTGGTATCGATCTTCCACCTGTTTCGAGTGTTGACGATCCCGCTGGTCGTCCTGGCGGTGTATCAGTTCATCTCCCTGTTCATCGAATCAAGTTTCTGGCGTCGATGGGCGACGGTGCTGGTTACATGCGGCGGCGGGCTGGGCTGGCTACTCGTTCTCTCGGGCAATGCGGCGTGGCAGGGCGATCTGCCCCTCGATTTTTATTCTCCGGAGTCGTTCGGCTTCCTGGCCATCTACGGCCTACCGCATTTGGTGCTGGCCAGGGCTTTGCTGCTTTTCGGCATGACCAGTTACCTGTGCGCCTTCGAATCTGCACGCCGTGGCTGGATCGCGGGCGTTTGTTTCCTCGGCCTCACGTTGGTACAACCGCTCTCCGTCGTCACGGCGTTTGTGATCATTGGCGTGCATCAGTTGCTGCTTTTACTTCTCTTCATCCGCCGGCGCGCGATGGATGAATGGCGACCGTGGTTTTTCGCCGCACTGCGCAGCGGAATACCTGCCTTACCGCTCGTGATCTATATCGGCATTTCCTTCACACAGGATCCTTTCCTGAAGAAATGGACCGAACAGAATCGCATTCTCTCGCCGCATCCGGGTCATTATTTGTTTGCTTACGGACTACTTCTGATCCCAATGATCGCCGGCATACGCAGCCAGTTTCGGCGTCATTGGGCTGCTGCATTGCTGCCGCTTGCCTGGGTCATTGCATTCCCGTTTCTGGCGTATGCTCCGCACAACCTGCAACGCCGCTTGCCGGAGGGCATTTGGGTTGCCATCGTTCTCTTTGCGGCGCTTGGCTTTTCGGAATGGAAATTCAATCGAAGCACGGCGAAGCGCTGGATCATCGCGGTCGTTACGCTGTGTAGCCTGCTTTCATCGCTGATCCTGATCCTTGGCGGGATCCGCCAGGTACTTGTGCCGGACGCGCCTATCTACCAGCCGGCGGAAGAGGTAAACACTTTCAAGATGCTGGCACGTATCGTCGAAACAGACTCGGTCGTCTTGACCGGGTTCGAGACGGGAAATGCATTGCCCGCCTACGCGCCGGTGCGCGTCGTCATCGGCCACGGGCCGGAGAGCGCGGATTTGAGTCTGCTCGAACCGCAAGTCGAGCGTTTCTATGCGGGCGCGATGAACGAAGACCAGGCGGATGATTTTCTTTCAGCGTGGAAGGTAAACTACGTCTGGTACGGTCCACGTGAAAAGGTGTTGGGCGGCTGGGAACCGGTATCGAATCTCGCCCTTGAATTGGTGCTCGAAAACGGCCAATATTCTGTATACCGGTACCGGCCGGATGCTTCAGGTCGTTGATTTGAAGATCCGGAATGGAAGACGGAATGGAAGGTAGACTCGAGCGCGTCTCCGAAGCATTATCTCGCCTTCGGATCAAGGATCGATTTGGATGGTTTTTGGTCATCCTCGGGCCGTCGATTCTATTCGGCCCAATGTTGGTCCGCGGGCGTGCGTTGTTTTGGGGCACTCCTGTTCTGCAGTTCGTCCCGTGGCGTACTTACGCATTCGAGATTCTCAAGCGAGGCCACCTGCCGCTCTGGGATCCACTTCTGGGCATGGGGGCTCCACTGTTTGCAAATTACCAAATCGCACTCCTGTACCCTCCAAACGTCCTGCTCTATTTCGTAGGTCCGATCTGGGGCCAAGGACTCCTCGTGGGACTGCATTTGATCTGGGCGGGTCTGGGGATGTATTTCCTCGCGCAGCGTTTGGGATTGGGGGTACTGTCGAGGGCAATCGCCGGAATGGGATTCAGCCTTTCCGGTTATCTCGTCGCCCGCAGCGGATTTCTGTCGATCAACGCTGCGGCAGCGTGGCTTCCCTGGATCGTTCTTGCGGCCGATCGCCTCGTTCACCTGAGCCGAAGTGCTGCAGACCGAAGTGAGATCATAAAATCGGGATGTTTGCTGAGCATCGTGTTGAGCTTTCAGTGGCTGGCGGGACACGCTCAAACTGCCTGGTACACCGCGACCGTCCTCGTCGCCTGGGTATTATGGAGGTTGGCCGGCAGCAGGGATCTCAAGCAAGCAATAAAAGTCGTGTCGTATGTTGGGCTTGCTGGTTTGGTTGCCTTTGCACTCTGCGCCGTTCAGTTGGTTCCCACACTCGAGTACACGCTGCATTCGTATCGGGCGGACACGTTGGATGCCGAATTCGCCTTGAATTACTCGTTTTGGCCCTGGCGGCTGCTTTGTCTGGTGCTGCCCGGCTTGTTTGGCAGTCCCGCTCTGGGCGATTATTGGGGATACGGACATTATTGGGAGGACGCCGTCTATTTTGGCGTGCTGCCGTTCCTGCTCTCGGTTTACGCCGTGATTTCGGGCTGGCGGAAGAAAAGCGATCGACGGGGCACGATCCGTTTCTTGACCGTTCTGGGCGTCTCTGCGCTCGTCCTGGCGCTGGGCAGAAACACACCGATCTATCCTTTCCTGTTTCAACCTGTGCCGACGTTCAATATGTTCCAGGCCCCTTCGCGTTGGAACATCGTCTTCGTGTTTTCGTTTGCATTACTCGCTGCTTTCGGCATCGACCGGTTGAAAAAACCAACCGGGCGTGCCCTGTATTGGATACGGCTTGGAACGGCGGGAGCCGGTATCATCGGCGTGGCGGCGGTCGCATCGACGAAGCTGCTCGGTGGTGTCGAAGCGAGTTTCGTGCGAGCTTTTATCCTCGCCGGAGTCTGGTTCGTCACTTCCGGAATCCTGGTGCTTTTGAAACCTGAACGTACATCGCTGCGCTGGAATCTCCTGGCAGGGTGCATCGTCTTGCTCGATCTTCTCGTCGCCAGCCGCGGCTTGATTCCTTCCGTTTCACCATCCTTTTTTGAGGATCCAGGCGTTACGATGAAGTCGTTGGGAAGCGATCATCGTGTCTACATGGATGCAGAAGTCGAGGACGAACTCAAATTCGAGTGGACGCACCGCTTCGCTACGTACTTGAACAAGGAGGATTGGCATCTCGTGCGTAAATACGGTTTACCCGACACGACTCTCCTGGATGGTATACCCTCGGCGAATAATTTCGATCCGCTTCTGCCCCAGCGGTACGTCCTGTGGATGAATGGGCTGCAGGATGTATCGAGCGCCCACCAGACCAAGCTGCTTGCGCTCATGGATGTGCGCTGGCAGGCCGTCATCGATCCATCCGGAGACATGTCATTGATCTATAGGGAGATTCCCGCTCCCCAGCGCGTGCGTTGGATTTCGCGCGCGATTCTCGCGCCTTCATACGACTATGCATTCGAGACGGTCATGGACGAGGAATTCGATGTGCAGGAGACCGTCGTCCTCGAATGGGCGTTCGACACGGAGGAAGTCGATAAGGTGGAGAGGGGAAGTGCCTCAATCGTAGAAACCGACGACCCCAACGTGGTAATCATTCGATCGATCGCTCCGGTCGACGGCTGGGTCGTGCTGTCGGACACATGGTTTCCGGGATGGGAAGCCAGCATTGATGACGTTCCGACGGAAAACTACAGGGCGGATTTTCTCTTTCGAGCGGTCCGGGTTCCCGCCGGAGAACATTATATTCGCTTCGAGTATCGACCATTATCACTCCGGATCGGTTTTTACCTGAGCATCATGGCAGTTTGCCTGTTGATCGTGCAGGGATGGCGATGCTTTCGAGACTGAAACGCTCTTGGCCGCTGTGGGTCACTTTCATCGTTGCCGGCGCGTACATCGTCGCGCGGCTGGCTGTTTACGATTGGAACGTTGTGGCGCTGGCGGAAATTGGCACGCAGTTCTCGGAGGGCGATCCAGCAGGAACCGAGGGCTACGATGGGCAGTTCACCTACTACATCGCGGTCGATCTGAATCCCGCCACGGTCTCCGATAAACTCGATGTCCCGGCTTATCGCTATCAGCGAATCCTGCTGCCCGCTTTGGCGCATTTCTTTACGGGAGGACACGCAACCGCAATTCCTTGGGCGCTTTTGGCGATCAATTTACTCGCCCAGACACGATATGCATTGAGCTATGGGTTGTGGGTAGGTCTGGTTTCCGCCGTAGGCCTGCAACTGCATGAGCCACTGGCCTACGGCCTGGCAGCCCTCGCCTGGCTGGCCCGGAAACGCGGTAAGTCGGTTTTGAGTGCGGTTTTGATCGGGCTGGCGCTTTTCGCCAAGGAAACCATTCTGATTATTTGGCTTGCGCTGTTCCTCTCCGACCTGATCGGAAAACGCCGCTGGAAGGCGGTTTTGCCCTGGATCGTCGTGGGTGTCCTTTACGCCGGCTGGCAGGTTTGGTTGTGGCGCGTTTTTGGCGCTCCCGGTATTGGCAGTGGAGGCGCCAAATCGACGCCGTTCGAGTGGATCCCGTTGATGGGCCTCTGGCGCATCGGCTTTGTGTCCCTTCCGGCGCTGGGATTGTTTATCGTCATCTTCGGGCCGACGATTTTTCTTCCTGCGATCTGGGGAATTTGGGTCTCGGCGCGGGAGCTTTGGCGGCGGCGAATCGCCGCGGAGAACGTCAACCTTCTCATCAACGGCATGGTGATTCTGTTCCTGCCTTTTTCAACGATTCGGGAACCGCTGGGACTTTTACGCTTTGCGAGCGGCTTCGTGCTCGCGGTTTTGCTATTCGCGGCTCGCAACAAGCTGCACAAACCGCTAAACTATACGCTCTTATGGATCCCGCTGATCGCAGTGCTGCTCAACGGTTGAAAAACGATTGGCCGCGCCGGTAGACACAATAAGGGAATCTGTACTAGAATAATTTCCACGTTCGAATGAACAGTCCCGAAAGCGTATACGGGACGTATCGTCCGTTGTGAGGTATGCTTTAATCTCATCAGCGAATGGAGTATCGATGACAGACATCCAATCTATAGCAGAAAAAATCATCAAAAATGTTGAAAATGTGATCCTGGGCAAAGCTGATGCCGTCCGTTTGACGGTAATCGGCCTGCTCTGCCAGGGTCACGTCTTGATCGAAGACGTCCCCGGCACGGGAAAAACGATGCTGGCCAAGAGCATCGCCAAATCGACCGGCTGTACGTTCAATCGTATTCAATTCACACCTGACATGCTGCCCAGCGACGTCACCGGTGTATCGATATTCAATCAGAAGACGCGCGAGTTTGAATTTCGCCCCGGACCGATCCTGAATCAAATCGTATTGACGGATGAGATCAACCGGGCGACTCCCAAGACGCAGGCTGCGTTGCTCGAGGTGATGGAAGAAGGTCAGGTGACGGTCGACGGTGTGACCCATCACACACCGGAGCCGTTTCTGGTCCTGGCCACACAGAACCCTATTGAATACGAGGGCACCTTCCCGCTGCCGGAAGCGCAGATGGACCGCTTTTTAATGCGAATCAATCTTGGCTATCCGGACGGTCCCGATGAGATTCGCATGCTGGAGGAACAGCAGATCGTTCACCCGATCGAAAATCTCGAACGAGTCGTGTCCGTGGATGAAATTATCGACGCGCAAAAGGCAGTCCGCGAACAGACGATTTCTGACGACATCAAGCGCTACATCGTCGATTTGGTCGACATGACCCGCAGGCACAACGAAGTCTATCTGGGAGCCAGCCCGCGTGGGAGCCTGGCCTTGTTCCGGACATCCCAGGCCCTGGCGGCGATCTTGGGCCGTTCCTATGTTCTTCCCGATGACGTCAAGCGGCTTGCCGTACCGACGCTCGCTCACCGTCTCATCGTCGGATCGACGGCGCGAATCCGCGAAGTCGACGAGCGGCAAATCATCGAAGAGATTCTGAGTCAGGTGAAAGTGCCGGGCGGTGAGATAGATTAATGACGAGTCGTGCTCGTGTCGTTGTTGCACTTTTCACAGTCAGCATATTGGGGGCGTTTATCACCGGGCGAGACCTTTTCTATAACCTGGTTTACCTTTGGGGTTTTCTCCTCGTAAGTTCATATACTTGGGCGCGGTTGACCTTGCTCGGTGTCCGGCTTGAGCGGGAAGCATTCTCCACGCGTGCCCAGGTCGGCCAGTTGTTCACGGAACGGTTTACGTTGGTGAACGAGAGCCGGATTCCCAAGATCTGGATCGAAGCAAGGGACAAATCCGAATTGCCCGGATATAAAGTCACCTCGACGGTGGCGGGGCTTGGGCGCCGCGGGCTGGACGATCGGAGTGGTCATCGTGCTTCCACCGTTACGATCAACCTCGGGTCACATCATCGTCGAACCTGGATCCAACGTACGGTGTGTACACGGCGCGGACGCTATAGAATTGGCCCGTTGGAGCTGCATTCCGGGGATTTGTTTGGGTTGTTCCCGGTGAAAAGGGATGTCCCTTCCTCCCAACATCTGCTGGTCCTGCCGATGGTCGTCCCCATCCGGAGATTTTCGACTCCGACCGGCCGAATTTCAGGCGGAGAGGCGATCCGAAAACGCACGCATCAGGTGACTCCCAACGTCGCTTCGGTCCGTGATTATTCGGCCGGCGACAACCTCAATCGCATCCATTGGCCTTCAACGGCAAAACGTCAAAGGCTGATCGTAAAGGAATTCGAGCTGGATCCACAAGGAGAAGTGTGGCTGCTTCTCGATGCCGCTCGAAAGAATCGATATGTGAAAACGGATCGACTCGACCAGGACGAGCGAAGCGTGTGGATCGTCGGGGAGACGCGCCTTCCGCTTGCTTCAGATGAATACGGCATCGCTGCCGCAGCTTCGCTTGGCATTCATTTTTTGGATCTCGACCGATCGGTGGGGCTGATCGCATACGGTGACGCCAGGCACGTGATTCAACCAGATCGTGGAGAAGCGCAGCGTTATCGGCTGCTGGAATCTCTGGCAGTTTTGAATGCGGACGGTGTCCACGACCTTGATCAAGTCTTGCGTGTCGAATATCCCCGGATTCCTCGAGGATCGACGGTGATCGTCATCACCGCTGCTGCGGGTCCGGTCGTGATGAGCGCAATCCGCAGACTGATGATCGGCGACCGCCGCCCGATCCTGGTCTCCCTGGACGCCAGCTCTTTCGGTGGACCGGGTGACTCGAGTGCCCTGC